>DATMTF010000315.1:0-2910 GCA_035565015.1 Asticcacaulis sp.
ACCGGAACCGTCCGTGCTTTCCGTGTTTTCCGTGGTTCCCCAACCTCAATGGATCGGCTTGACAAACCGGTTCCAGTGGAAGTTGAGCCAGGTCCACGGCTTCCACAGCGACGAGCCTTCCTTCCACGACATCAACACCAGAACAGCGCGCCCTTCGAGGTTTTCCTCCGGCACCAGGCCGACGCCCGGTTCATAAGGATCGTCCGGCGAGAAACGGCTGTCGAGCGAATTGTCGCGGTTGTCGCCCATGACGAAGTAATGTCCGGCGGGCACGACATATTCGCCGGTGTCGTCGGCGGGACCGTTGGTGAAAAAGTCCTGAATCGTGTGCGTGCGTCCGTTCGGCAGGGATTCGCGGTATTCGGTCGCCTGACCGCCGGGACCGTCTTCGGCGGCGACAGGGCCGAGCTGATCGCTGGGGACCAGCTTGCCATTGATATAGAGCTTGTCCTGCTTCATCTGGATCGTGTCGCCCGGCACACCGATAATGCGCTTGATATAGTCGACCTTGGGATCGCGCGGCAGTTTGAACACCACGACATCGCCGCGCTCGGCCTGATGGTCGAACCAGCGGCCCTTGACCACAGGGAACGGCAGCGGGAAGGAATATTTGGAAATGCCGTAATTCCATTTCGAGATGATGATGTAGTCGCCCTGATAAAGGTTCGGCTCCATCGAGGCCGAAGGAATCGTAAAAGGCTGAAAGAGAAGCGTGCGCAGCACCAGAACCAGCGCGAGGGCCACGATGATGACGCCGAAAATCTCCTTGGCCTCGTCGATGGCGATCTGTTTGGCGCTGCGATTGTCGGTTTCAGGCTCCGGCTTATCGCTGACGATCTTCGCGGTTTCGACCGGTTCGCTGCGCGCCGAATCGGCGGCGCCCACGGCCTGCGGTTCAGAGTTCGGCGTCATGTCGTCAGGTGTGGTCATCAGCGTTTCGCCCCGTAAAATCTCGCTCGCGCGCACGGTTAATGCCCGCAAAGTCAGCCTCACCTAACCACAGAATATGGCGAGGGCAAGACAATTCCCCGACTGCGCGCTCAGGCCCGGATTAAATATCCGTCACCTGATCAGATGATTTCTATGGTCGCGAAGGCGGTAGCGTAAGGGTCTTCGTCGCTCAGCGACAGGTGAATATGCGCGGTCTTTCCAGGCGGCAGCTTGCTGCGCAGCACCTGCGCCGCGCCCGCATGCAGCACGACATGCGGCTTGCCCAGCGCGTCGGAAAACACTTCGATATCGATAAACAGAAAGCCGCGCACCCCCGTGCCCAGCGCCTTGGCGACCGCCTCCTTGGCGGCAAAGCGCTTGGCATAACTCAGGTTCGGCTTGGCGGCCTTCTGCGCGTGCGCCTGCTCGTCAGCCGTGAAAATACGGTCGAGGAATTTCGCGCCGAATTTGCGGATCGACTCGGCGATGCGGCGCCCGTCCACCAGATCGACGCCGACGCCCAAAATCATCTGCGCGCCTCGTCCATCAGGTCGCGCATACGCCCGATCGCCGCCTCCAGCCCGACGAAGATGGCTTCGCCGATCAGGAAATGGCCGATATTCAGTTCGCGCACCTGCGGCAGCCTGGCGATGAACGGCACGGTGTCATAGTCGATGCCATGGCCCGCGTGAACCTCGACGCCCAGTTCATCCGCCAGAGCCGCCGCCGCCTTCAAGCGGTTGAATTCATTTTCAAACGTGAAGTCGGCCTGCTCGCGCCACGCATCGCACAGGGCGCCGGTATGGAACTCGACCACGGGGGCCTTGATTTTCGCGGCGGCGGCGACCTGTTCGGGGTCGGCGGCGATAAACAAAGAGGCGCGGATGCCCGCATCGTTAAATCTGGCGACGGCGGCGCCGACGCTTGCGATCTGCCCGGCGACGTCCAGCCCGCCCTCTGTCGTGCGCTCCTGACGGCGCTCCGGCACCAGACAGGCGGCGTGCGGCTTCAGGTTGAGCGCGATTTCCACCATCTCATCGGTCACGGCCATTTCGAAATTGAGCGGCTTGCCAAAGGCGTCGCAGACCTCTTTCAGCGCTGTGACGTCGCGGTCGAGGATGTGACGACGATCCTCACGCAGGTGAGCGGTGATGCCATCCACGCCCGCCTGCAGGGCCAGCCGCGCTGCGCGTTCAGGATCGGGCGCATGACCGCCGCGCGCATTGCGCACGGTGGCGACGTGATCGACATTGAGACCGAGGCGAATGCGGCTCATGGCGCTACGCCTTAGCGAGGCGGCGGCTGCCGGGGTCTTCGACCGGGATGGCGGCCAGTTCCGGCGGCAGATTGTCGGCAGGGTAAGCGGGAACTTCCAGCGAGGCCAGGGCGATCAGCGGCACGCCCAAATCTTCTTCAAGAGATCTGGCGGCTTTTCCTCCCGAACGATCGACGATACAGGCGGCTGCGACGACATTGCCGCCCGCCTTCTGGATGGCGGCGATGCACTCGCGCGACGACAGGCCGGTGGTGACGATGTCCTCGACCATGACGACCCTGGCGCCCGGTTCGATGTGGAAGCCGCGACGCAATTTGAATTCGCCGCCTTCGCGTTCGACATACATGGAATCGACGCCGAGATGTCTGGCGGTTTCATAGCCGGGAATGATGCCGCCGACCGCCGGCGAGATGGCGACATCGACCTCGCCCGCCTCATGCAGGATCTTCCACGCCAGCGCCTTGCACAGTCTGGCGCAGCGTTCGCCGTTCATGAAGACGAGGTTTTTTTGCAGGAACATCGGCGAATGCAGGCCGGACGACAGAACGAAATGGCCTTCGCGTAACGCATTGGCGGCGCGGAATTCGTTGATCACGTCGTCTGAGGTCATGGTCATGGCGCGGCTCCTTTGCGGTTTGGGGCGGTTTATCGCGTTATCCGCTGTGATGTAAAGGGGTCTGGGGTCAATGACCCCAGTGCTTATC
>DATMTF010000316.1:0-12438 GCA_035565015.1 Asticcacaulis sp.
TGCGAGCTTTCGACGTAGCGAAGCGAAGTCAATCCTGTCGCTCTACTTAAGACTTGTCGCGTAGCGACGCCGCATCGAGATACGCATAGGCGTAGCCCTCTGTCACGCAACTGTCACGCAAACGTCGTATTCTCCCCCTCGATGAGATCGCCACCCGGATGCTTTCCGTTCTCCTCCCCCCGGCGGGTCCGCCCGCCCTGTGGCGATGACGTCTTTTTCATAACTTTCAGCCCGTCTCGCATTGAGGCGGGCTTTTTTGCGCCCGCAGCGTCAGGCTCGCGCTGCGGGGTCACGGGAGAGCCGGATGTGAGAGGAAGACAACTATGAAGACCATCATCATCGCCATCGGCGTTGCGGCCTATACCCTTATTGTCGTGCTCGTTCGCGACTGTGCGGCGTTACGGCGCAGCAGCGCGCAAGACGAGTCCAAAGGGTCTGACGGCGGCGACGGTTATATCTGGTGGGGTGACGTTAGCGGCCATGACGGCGGCGGCCACTAGGAGGCGCCGCCATGTGGCTGATGCTGGCCCTGCCGGTCGCCGTGGTGTGCGTCTGCGTGATCTGCCTGTTCGTCATGATCCTGCGCGCCCTGCGGCCGAGGCGTGAGATCGAGACCTTCGTGTTCCGCCGCCTGCGCGATGACGACCGCGTCTAGCTGCGTTCAATGCGCCGGTCAGGAACCAGCCAGACCAGCGCCACGATGACGTAGCAGGCGATGCTGGCCCAGACGCTCAGGAAGGTGAGGCCGATGCCCAGCGCGTAGATCAGCGCCGAGATCACGCCCTTGGCGTCCTTGCCGATGACGTGGGCGATGGCGCTGTCGCGGCCATTGGCGGCGATCAGCGTCCGCACCAGAATATAGTAGGCGATGGCGGGCATGAGCAGCGAAACGCCATAGACCGCGACGGGCAGCGCAGCCAGGTGACTTTCGCCCATCCAGCGCGTGGTGAACGGCACCAGGGACAGCCAGAACAACAGGTGCAGATTGGCCCACAGCACGCCGCCCGTAATGCGCCCGACCGCGTGCATCAGGTGGTGGTGGTTGTTCCAGTAGATGCCGACATAGACGAAGCTGAGCACATAGAGCAGGAAGATATGCGCCAGACTCATCAGCGCCGCGAGGTCGAAGCCCTCCGGCGTTTTCAACTCCAGCACCATGATGGTGATGATGATGGCGATGACGCCGTCGCTGAAGGCTTCGAGGCGGGACTTGGTTAGCGGCGCGACGCTCATTTTTTCTTTCGACCCTTATAATTTTCCGACCAGGCGATCAGAGGGATCAGCGGCAGCCCCCACAGGGTTCCGGCCAGCGCGTAGAAGATCAGCGCAGTGATCGGGCCGCCGTGGATTAAACCGGCCAGCGACACGACGACCAGCACATAAAGGATCAGGAAGACGACGATGCCGACGCAGGCGATCAGGCGTCGCAGCGGCAGGTTGACGCGGTTATCGTTCACGGACTTAAAGCCGGTCCTTGCGGCGCACGCGTTCGGTCAGGCGGCTGATATGGAACAGGATCAGCAGCACACTGGATCCGGCCAGCGATACGCCCAGCACGGGCAGAAAGCGCGTGCTGATCATTTCGGCGTCGTGCAGGAAAAGATTAGGCAGGATGGCGCCGAAGACGCCGACGAACAGATTGACCGAAAAGCCGAACTGGTTGCGGCTCAGGGCGTTGGCGATCCAGCCGGTGACAAAGCCGGCGAGGGCGGCCAGGATGTAGTTTTCAACCGTCATGGCGCGCATGTCCTTTTCCGATCACAATTGCGGCACAATCCCTGCGCCACGGCTTGAAATCGCCACATCTTCGTGGACAAATCCGCCGCGACGCGCTGGGCGCCCAAATGGCGAAGGTAACGGTAAACGCCTCTGACGGCAAGAATTTCGCACGGCGTGCGACGGTAGAAAAAAGCATGGACGAGGCGTAACAAGTGCGACTTCCCCTCAAGTCGCCGCTGACGGCGGCGTGGCTGTTCTCGGCGGCCTTCCTGATCATCGTTCTGGTCGCCGTGGGCGGCGCGACCCGGCTGACCCAGTCGGGCCTGTCGATCACCGACTGGAAGCCGATTTCGGGCGTGATCCCGCCGCAAACGCCGCAGGATTGGCAAGCCGAGTTCGACAATTACAAGAAGATCCCGCAGTTCAGCCAGATCAATCCGCATATGAAGATGGACCAGTTCAAGGGCATCTTCTGGTGGGAATGGACGCATCGGCTGATCGCGCGCGTCGTGGTCGGGGTGGTGTTCTTCGGCGGTTTTGTCATCCTTTTGCTGCTGCGTGAAATTCCGGCGCGCCTGATCTGGCGGTGCGTCGGGCTGTTCGTGCTGGGCGGGGCGCAGGGCGGGGTCGGCTGGCTGATGGTGGCCAGCGGCCTGTCGCAGCGCGTCTCCGTGGCGCCGGAAATGCTGGCCTCGCATCTGCTGATGGCTTTGTTACTGCTGATGGCGACCGTATGGACGGCGTTCGAGGCGCTTGAGGGCGAAAAGCGCGGGCGTGGCGCGCCGGGCGGATGGATGACGGCGACGGTGATCCTGCTTGTTCTGGTGGTGCTGCAATGCGTGCTGGGCGCCTTTGTCGCGGGTAATCAGGCGGGGTTGGTCTATAATGACTGGCCTTTGATGAACGGCCACGTGCTGCCGCCCGCCGGGGGATCGCACGACGCGATGGGCGTGCTGCACGATCAGGGCGTGGTGCAGTTCGTTCATCGCTGCAACGCCTATCTGCTACTGATCTACGCGACAGCCTTTGCGGTCATTCTGGGCCGCAGGGCGCAGGACGACGGGTTGAAATTCACCGCCACGGCCCTGTCCACCCTGATCTGGGTGCAGGCGACTCTGGGGGTGGCCACCCTGGTCACCGTGGTCGCGTTCGGATTCGCGCTGACGCATCAGGTGCTGGCGGCGTGTCTGGTGGCGCTGGCGACCGCTCTGACCTGGATGATGGCGCGCGCGGACCGGGTTTTCCGCCGCGGACGGTTCTGAGCGCTGAAAATTTGTTGCGGTAATTTATTACCTTTAAGATTTTATCGTTTAAAATCAATAGCATTTAGGCAATTTGTCTAAAAAATGCGCGTTGACAGGGTGGGGGCGCTCATGTACATGACGCGCCTCTTCGTTGTGTCCCGGTTCATGGGGCGCGGCTTATCAAGGAAACTGACCCCATGTTGACTTCGACCACTGCGGCGCTGAAGCCCGCCGATGTCGAGAAGAAGTGGATCGTGATCGACGCCGAGGACGCCGTTCTGGGCCGTCTCGCCGCTTTCATCGCCATGCGTCTTCGCGGCAAGCATCTGCCGAACTTCACGCCGCACACCGACGGCGGCGACAATGTCATCGTGATCAATGCCGAGAAGGTCCACCTGACCGGCAAGAAGCACAATGAAATCTTCTACTGGCACACCGGCCATCCGGGCGGCGTCAAGCAGCGTACACTTGGCCAACTGCTGAACGGCAAGTATCCGGAGCGCGTTCTGACCAAGGCGGTTGAGCGCATGATGCCGAAGGAAAGCCCGCTGGCCCGCAAGCAAATGACGCAACTGCGCATCTATGCCGGCGCCAACCATCCCCACGAAGCCCAGACGCCGGAAGTCATCGACTTCAAGGCGCTGAGCCGCAAGAACGTCCGGAGCGTCTAATGTCTGAAGTTCAAGCTCCCGCCCAGGGCCTGGAAGCCCTCGCTTCGCTGTCCTCCAACCCGGAAGCCGCCCCCGTCGAGCGCGTTCAGCAACTCGACAAGCTGGGTCGCGCCTACGCCACCGGCAAGCGTAAGAACGCCATTGCCCGCGTCTGGATCAAGCCGGGCTCCGGCAAGTGGATCATCAACGGCCGCGAGCAGGAAGTCTATTTCGCCCGCCCGGTGCTGCGCATGATGATCGCCCAGCCGCTCAACCTGACCGACCGCGCCACGCAGTTCGACGTCATGGTGTCGGTGCAGGGTTCGGGTCTGTCCGGTCAAGCCGGCGCCATCCGCCACGGCCTGTCCAAGGCGCTGACCTATTATGAGCCTGCTTTACGTCCGGCTCTGAAGGCCGCCGGCTTCCTGACCCGCGACTCGCGCGTCGTCGAGCGCAAGAAGTACGGTCGCGCCAAGGCTCGCCGTTCCTTCCAGTTCTCGAAGCGTTAATCGCAGCGGGCATACTGTTCTGCGAAAAGCGCTTCGGGCAACCGGAGCGCTTTTTCTTTATTCTCAATCGGATGCAAAGGGCGTCTGTCATGGCGTATAAGGTTTTCATCGACGGCGAGGCCGGGACCACGGGCTTGCAGATCCGCGAGCGGCTGGAACAGCGCGCCGACATCGAGCTGATTCGTCTGGCGGACGCCGTGCGCAAGGACGCGGCGGCGCGGCGCGAGGCGCTCAACAGCGCCCATGCCGTGATCCTCTGCCTGCCCGATGACGCCGCGCGCGAAGCGGTGGGCCTGATTGACAATCCCGACGTGGCGGTGATCGACGCCTCGACCGCGCATCGCGTCGCGGACGGCTGGACCTATGGCTTCCCCGAAATGCCGAACGGCGAGGATACGCCGCAACGCGAATTGATTGCGGCGTCGAAGCGGATCAGCAATCCCGGCTGCCACGCCACCGGCTTTATCGCCCTGACGCGCCCTCTGGTCGAGGCGGGGCTTATCGCGCCGTTTTTCCCGCTCACCGCGACCTCCCTGTCCGGCTATACCGGCGGCGGCAAGGCGATGATTGCGGAATTTGAATCCGGTGAAGGCCATGAGCGCGTCTATGCGACGGGGCTGACGCATAAGCATCTGCCGGAAATGACGCTCTACAGCGGTCTGGAATCGCCGCCGATTTTCAGCCCCAAGGTCGGGCGTTTCCCGCAAGGCCTGATCGTCGAGGTGCCGCTGCCGCTCTGGGCGTTGCCCGATGCGCCGGATATGGAGACGATCCACGACGCGCTGATGGCGGCCTATGAGGGCGAGCGCTTTGTCACCGTGGCGACGCTTGACGAGTCGCGCGTAGCCAAATCGGTCGATGCGGACAGCCTGGCCAACACCAATCAACTGTTGATCCACGTCTTCGGCGACCCGGAAGCCGAGACGGCCAATTTGGTGGCGGTGTTCGACAATCTGGGTAAGGGCGCGTCGGGCGCGGCTGTACAAAACCTCAATCTGGTATTAGGTGTGGACGAAGGGCTGGGTCTTTAAGAACCGTCGGCGGCGTGGACCGACCGGCGAAACCGGGAAGGATGCGCCGTCATGATCACCAAAATCGTCACCTGGGCCGCGCTCTATCTGATGATCTGGTGGGTCACCCTGTTCGCCGTTCTGCCGCTGGGCGGCAATGTCAGCCATCATGAGGCGGGCGCGCCGGTGGAGAAGGGCAATGATCCGGGCGCGCCGATCAAGCTCGATCTGGGGCGCAAGATGCGGCTCAATACGTTGGTCGCTTTCGTGCTGTGGGCCATTGTCATGGTCTTTATGCTGTTTGTGCATGTGCCCCTGCCGGAAATCCGCTGAGCCGCGCAATTCCGCCGCATTTGTTTCGCAAAAAAGCTTTCCGATATGGCGCAGGACCGGTAGTTTTGCGCCAACCTTAACTGACGGATTCTCTGACCATGCGCCTGTCGCGCTTTTTTCTGCCCCTGCTCAAGGAAAACCCCTCTGAAGCCCAGATCGTCTCGCACCGCCTGATGCTGCGCGGCGCCATGATCCGCCAGGAGGCCGCCGGCATCTACGCCTGGCTGCCGCTGGGGCTGAAAGTGCTGAAAAAGGTCGAGCGCATCGTCGAACAGGAGATGGCGCGCGCCGGCTCGATTCAATTGTTGATGCCGACCCTGCAACTGGCCGACCTGTGGCGCGAATCCGGGCGTTATGAGGATTACGGTCAGGAAATGCTGCGCATCAAGGACCGGCATGAGCGCGACCTTCTGTACGGCCCCACCGCCGAGGAGATGGTCACTGACATCTTCCGCGCCAGCGTGCGCTCCTACAAGGATCTGCCGCTCAATCTCTATCAGATTTCATGGAAGTTCCGCGACGAGCAGCGCCCGCGCTTTGGCGTGATGCGCGGTCGCGAATTCCTGATGAAGGACGCCTATTCCTTCGATCTGGACGAGGCCAGCGCGCGCAAGGCCTATAACCGCATGTTCATCGCCTATCTGAACACATTTTCGCGCATGGGGCTTAAGGCCGTGCCGATGCGCGCCGACACCGGCCCGATCGGCGGCGACCTGTCGCACGAATTCATCATCCTGGCCGACACCGGCGAAAGCGCCGTCTTCTGCCACAAGGATCTGGTCGATATGCCCGCGCCCGGTCACGATGTCGATTGGGAGGATTTGCAAGCCCTGGTCGATCAGCGCACGGCGCTCTATGCGGCGACCGAGGAAATGCACGAAGAAGCCGCCTTCGCCGCTGTGCCGACCGATAAGCAGTTATCGGCGCGCGGCATCGAGGTCGGCCATATCTTCTATTTTGGCGAGAAATATTCCAAACCGATGAAGGCTGTGGTCAATACGCCTGACGGCGAGGTCACCGTGCATATGGGCTCTTACGGCATCGGCGTATCGCGTCTTCTGGGCGCGATCATCGAGGCCAGCCACGACGAGGCGGGCATGATCTGGCCCGAAAGCGTCGCGCCATTCGACGTGGCGGTGATAAACTTACGCGTCGGCGACGCGGCGTGCGATGCAGCCTGCGAGCAGGCCTATGCGGCGCTTCAGGGCGCGGGGTGCGACGTGCTTTACAATGACAGCGATGAGCGCCCCGGCGCCAAGTTCGCCAGCATGGACCTGATCGGCATTCCCTGGCAGCTCATTATCGGGCCGAAGGGACTGGGCGAGGGCGTGGTCGAGTTGAAACATCGCGCCAGCGGCGAGCGCGAAACGCTGAGCCTGGAAGCCGCTCTGGCCAAACTCACGCGCAAGGCCTGAGTATGAACGCCATCCTGTCGATGTTCGCCTTTCGGGGCTGGGAGGCCGACCTGGCTATGCGCTATCTGCGCACCAAGCGCAAGGATGGCGGCATCGCGGTGATCGCGATCATCTCCTTTGTCGGCATTGCGCTGGCGGTGACGGCGCTGATCAGCGTCCTGTCGATCATGAACGGGTTTCGCGACGAGATGATGTCGCGAGTCCTGGCGTTTCAGGGGCATGCCTATGTGCAGGGGACGCTGATCAACGACTTCGCCCATCGCGACGATATGTTGAAACAAATCAAGGCGGTTCCTGGGGTTATTGAAGCAACGCCGCAGATCGATTCGCCGGGTCTGGTGCAGAATGCGGAAGGTCAGACCAGCCTGGCCTTTATGCGCGGCGTCGTGCCGGACGACCTGCGCCATACGCCGATCGTCGCCGACACGCTGGAAAAGGGCGGCTCGATGGAACAGTTCGGCGTCGGCGATTATGGCGGCGACGTGGTGCTGATCGGCGATGGGCTGGCCTCGGATATGGGCTTGATTCCGGGCGATCAGCTCACCCTGACCTCTCCGGGCGGTTCGACCGCCTTCGGCGCGACTCCGCGGCGCAAGGTCTATACGGTTGGCGGCATTTTCAAAAGCGGCGTCAGCGAGATCGACAAAAGCTTCGTCTATATGCCGATCCAGCAGGCGCAACTGTTCTTCGACCGCGAAGACGAATGGGATCAGGTCGAGATCAAGGTGCAAAAGCCCTACGACATCGAAAAATACCTGCCCGCCCTGCATCAGGCGACGGGCAGGGGCGCCGTTATCTCGACCTGGAAAGACCTGAATGCCCCCTTGTGGGGCGCGCTCAAGGTCGAGCGCAACGCCATGCGCTTCATCCTGTTTTTCATCGTCATCATCGCCATGCTTAACATCATTTCCGGCATCGTCATGCTGGTCAAGAACAAGGCGCGCGATGTGGCGATCCTGCGGACGATGGGGGCGGACCGGGGCGCGATTTCGCGGATATTCTTCCTGACCGGGACCAGCATTGGCGCGGCGGGCACCCTGTGCGGCCTGTTGATCGGCGTGTTGTTCTGCACCTTTATCCGCGAGATCCAGGACGCGCTGGAATGGGTTTTCCACGTTCAGTTATTCAACAAGGACATCTATTTCCTCGACCACGTGCCGGCCAAGATGGAGCCGTCCGAAGTGATCTTCGTCGTCGTCGCCTCCCTGTTGGCGGCCAGCATCTCCACCTTCTTCCCGGCGCTGTGGGCATCCAAGCTCGAACCGGTGGAGGCGTTGAGGTATGAGTAGGGGGCGATATGAGTAATGTCCTGAGCCTGCGCGGGCTGACGCGAGATTACGATATTGGCGACGGTCGCAAGCTGAGCGTGCTGCGCGGCGTCGATCTTGACGTTGCGGCGGGCGAACTGGTTGGCATGATCGGGCCGTCGGGTTCGGGCAAGTCGTCGCTGCTGCACGCCATCGGCCTGCTGGAGGCGGCGCCGAACGCGCAACTGCGCATCGACGAAGAAGATTTTGCGCATGCGGGCGAGGCTGAGCGGACGCGCGCGCGCTTACGTAAGATCGGCTTTGTCTATCAGTTTCACCACCTGCTGCCGGAGTTTACGGCGCTGGGCAATGTCTGCGTGCCGCAGCGCATTCTGGGGCGGCGCAAACCAGAAGCCGAGGCGCGGGCGACGACGTTGCTGACGGCGCTGGGTTTGGCGGACCGGCTCGACCATCTTCCGGGGCAGTTGTCGGGCGGGGAGCAGCAGCGCGTGGCGATTGCACGGGCTCTGGCTAACAATCCCCGGCTCCTGCTGGCCGATGAGCCGACCGGCAATCTTGATCCGGCGACCTCGAAGCAGGTTTTCGAAGCGCTGAAAGAGATCGTGCGTGCGCAGGGCGTAGCGGCGGTGATCGCCACGCACAATCTCGACCTGGCCGCGCATATGGATCGCGTCGTGCGAATCGAGAACGGTCAACTGGTCACCGCCTGAAAATTATTCTTTGAATCAATGCGTTCTAATTTTGTTCACATTGTGGGCAAAATTGCGCTTGCGTGTGGAACAAAGCGGGAATATAGAACAAAGCAAGAATTGAGAACATTATCTGAACATAACCGCAGAAGCGGTCTCGTAAGAGGATGTGGAAAAATGCTGAACACGCTGCATAACCTGTTGTCATTCGCCGCCGTTACGGGCTTTGTTGTCCTGATGTGCCATGTGGTGTCCCTCGCCGCCTGAGGGTGAGCGGCGCTGAAGGGGAGCGCGCCATGACTGAGAATTTCGTCCATCTTCGCGTCCGGTCGGCCTATTCGCTGCTGGAAGGCGCGATCAAGGCGTATGATCTTGGCAAGCTGGCGCAGAAAAACGCCATGCCCGCGGTCGGCATCGCGGATAGATGCAATCTGTTCGGCGCGCTGGAATTTTCCCAGACCTGCAAAGATACTGGCGTGCAGCCGATCATCGGTTGTGCCCTGCCGGTGCGCGGTATTGGCGGTGAAGGAACCGAACGCTGGTCGCGTATTCCGACCATTGTGCTGTTTGTACAGAACGAACAGGGCTATCTGAACCTGACCAAGCTGTCGTCCATCGCCTATGTCGAGTCCGAGGACGATCAATTCGTGTCCTGGGACAAGGTGGCCGAGCATAATGAGGGGCTGATCCTGCTGTCGGGCGGACCGGACGGGCCGATTAACCTCCTGTTCGAGCAAAATCGCAGCGATGAGGCCCGCGCCGCCTTGCGGGCTATGCTCGATGCATTCGGAGATCGCTTCTACGTCGAATTGCAGCGTCACGACGACAGCCCCAATGGCGGGCGCAAGGGCGGCGTTTCCGAGGCCGGGCTTGTCGAATTCGCCTATGCGCACGACGTTCCGCTGGTTGCGACCAATGACGTGCAGTTCGCGACGCGCGATTTGTATGCAGCACACGAGGCTTTGCTGTGCATCGCCGACGGCGCCTATCTGGGGCAGGATGAACGGCGTAAAGTGACGCCGGAACACTGGTTCAAACCGGCGGCGGATATGCGCGCCGTATTCGACGACCTGCCTGAGGCCTGCGACAATACGCTGGAGATCGCCCGACGCTGCGCCTTCCTCGTCAATAAGCGCGATCCGATTCTGCCGCGTTTCGATACCGGCGCCGGTCGTAACGAAGCCGAGGAACTGGCGTATCAGGCGCGCGAAGGTCTGAAGGCGCGCTTCAAACAGGTCAAGCTGGCCTTTCCTGAAGAAGATTACTGGACGCGGCTGGAGCGTGAAATCGGCGTCATCCAGAAAATGGGGTTTCCTGGTTACTTCCTGATCGTTTCGGACTTCATCAAATGGGGCAAGGCGCACGGCATTCCGGTTGGGCCGGGGCGCGGTTCGGGCGCCGGTTCGCTTGTGGCCTGGGCGCTGACCATTACCGATCTCGACCCATTGCGCTTCGGTCTGCTGTTCGAGCGCTTCCTCAATCCGGAGCGGGTGTCCATGCCCGACTTCGACGTCGATTTCTGCCAGGAACGGCGCGAAGAGGTGATTTCCTACGTTCAGGACAAATATGGCCGCGACCGGGTGGCGCAGATCATCACCTTCGGCACCTTGCAGGCCCGCGCCGTGCTGCGTGACACCGGACGGGTGATGCAACTGCCATTGGGCCAGGTGGATCGCCTGTCGAAGATGGTGCCGAACAATCCGGCCAATCCGACCACCCTGGCGCAGGCCATTGAGATCGAGCCGCGCCTGCGCGAGGCGCGCGACGAAGAAGAGGCGGTGCGCAACCTACTCGACACGGCGCTGAAGCTGGAAGGCCTGTACCGTAACGCCTCGACCCATGCCGCCGGCATCGTGATCGGCGACCGCCCGCTAACCGAGCTTGTGCCGCTCTACCGCGATCCGCGTTCCGACATTCCGGCGACGCAGTTCAATATGAAATGGGTGGAGAGCGCCGGGCTGGTCAAGTTCGACTTCCTCGGCCTAAAAACCCTGACCACGCTGAAGCGGGCGGAAAACTATCTGCGCAAGCGCGGCGTCGATATCAACTATTCGACCCTGCCGCTGGACGACGCGCCAACCTACGAATTGCTGGCTTCGGGGCAATCGATCGGGGTGTTCCAGCTTGAAAGCCAGGGCATGCGCGACACATTGCGCAAAATGCGCTGCAACTCGCTGGAAGAGATCACCGCGCTGATCTCGCTGTACCGTCCGGGTCCGATGGACAATATCGACACCTATGTCGATCGTAAGTTCGGGCGCGCCGAGATTGACATGCTGCATCCGTCGCTGGAGCCGGTGCTGAAAGAGACCTACGGCGTCATCATCTATCAGGAACAGGTGATGCAGATCGCCCAGATACTGTCGGGCTACAGCCTGGGTGAAGCCGACCTCCTGCGGCGCGCTATGGGCAAAAAGAAAAAGGAGGAGATGGATCTGCAAAAGGCGCGGTTCATCTCCGGCGCCAGGGAAAAAGGCGTCGATGAGGCCCAGGCCGACAGCATTTTTGAACTGGTCAACAAGTTCGCGGGCTACGGTTTCAACAAGTCGCATGCCGCCGCCTACGCCTTTATTTCCTATCAGACCGGTTATCTGAAGGCGAACTATCCGGTCGAGTTCTTCGCCGCCACGCTTAGCCTCGATATAACCAATACCGACAAGCTGGCCGTATTTTATCAGGATGCGCGCCGTTTCGGCGTCACCATCCGACCGCCCGACATCAACCGTTCGATGGCCGATTTCGACGTCGAGGATGGCGAGGTTCTGTATGCGCTGGGCGCTATCCGCAATGTTGGTTTTGAAGCCATGCAGAGCGTGGTGCAGGCGCGCGAGGAGGGGGGCAAGTTCACCGACCTGTTCGACTTCCTGGAGCGGATCGACCCGAAGGCGGTCAATAAGCGCGCGATTGAAAACCTGGCCAAGGCGGGCGCCTTCGATTCGATCCACCCCAACCGCGCCCAGATTGTCGCTGCGGCGGACATATTGATCGCCTACGCCCAGAGCATCGCCGCCGACCGGGCCGCCTCGCAGGTCAGCCTGTTCGGCTCGAACGAAGCGTCGCGTCCGCGTCTGCCCAAGGTGGCGGCGGCGTCTGGTCCGGCGCAGCTCGACGAGGAACTGGCGGCGATCGGCTTTTATCTGTCAGGGCATCCGCTGGAAGACATGCTCGACGTCTTTAAACGCCGCAACGTCACCCTCTACGCCGAGGCGTTATCGCTGGCGGGCGAGGGGCGCGAGGCGTTTCGCATGGCCGGGATCGTGCGCCGTAAGCAGGAGCGCGCGGCGTCGGGATCGGGTGAGAAGTTCGCCTTCGTCACCCTGTCCGATCCCAGCGGCGAATATGAGGTTCTGTTCCCGCCGGAATCGCTGCGCAAAAACCGCGATCATCTCGAACCGGGCGGCTCGATCGTGTTGAAGGTGCGCTCCAAGGGGCGCGACGGCGAGGTGCGCTTCTTTGGCGACGAAGCCATGCCAATGAACGAAGCGCTGAAAAGCGAGGATATGGGGCTGCGCGTGCATGTGTCGGCGCAGATCATTGATCTGGCCGATCTGCGCGCGCGCATCGAGGCGTCGCAATCGCCGCGCGGCGGCGTCATCAGCCT
>DATMTF010000317.1:0-6665 GCA_035565015.1 Asticcacaulis sp.
TTCGGCGATCAGGGACAGATGACCGGGTCTTTGATCGCGGGTCAGCGCGCGCATGAAGCCGCGTGGCGCAGAAGCGGTCTTCAGGCGCGCGTCGAGATTGCCGTCGGACGCTTTGCGGGCGGCGACCTCTTCACGCTTATAAATCGCGATTTTTTCCAGAATATCGCTCATTTTTGGCTCTCGATGGGCGCGGTTGTCTGAATTAGGGTCTCCAGCGCCACCCGCGCCGCCCCTGAGTCGATGACATGAGCGGCCAAGTCGATGCCGTCGCGTAAGGTTTCGACCTTGTCGGCGACCAGAAAGGCGGCGGCGGCGTTCAGCAGCACGATGTCGCGGTAAGGGCCGGTCTTGCCGTCGAGCAGCGCGGCCAGTTCGGCGGCGTTATGCTCCGGCGCGCCGCCGATGATGTCGGCCAGCGCCGCGCGCGGCAGACCGACGGCTTCCGGCGTGATTCTGAACAGGCGCACAAAGCCGTCACGCCATTCGGCGACCTCGGTTTCGCCGGTCGTGGTCAGTTCATCGAGACCGGAACCATGCACGACCCACGCCTTTTGCGCGCCGAGCTGGCCGAGCGCCTGTGCAATCGGCTCCACGAAACGGATCGAGGGCACGCCGACCACCTGACGTTGCGCGCCCGCCGGATTGCTCAAAGGGCCGAGCAGGTTGAAAATGGTGCGAAAGCCGAGTTGCTGGCGGATCGGCGAGACGTGGCACATGGCGCCGTGGTGCGCCTGCGCGAACATAAAGCAGATGCCCGCCGTCTTCAGCGCCTCCAACTGCTGCGCCTGCGTCGGTTCCAGATTGACGCCCAGCGCCGCCAGCACGTCCGCCGTGCCGGATTTGGAGGTGATGGCGCGGTTGCCGTGCTTGGCGACCTTGAGGCCGCCGCCCGCAGCGACGAAACCAACGGCGGTGGAGATGTTGAGCGTATGCAGGCCGTCGCCGCCCGTGCCGCACACGTCGATGACCTGAAACGGATGATCGAGGTGGATCGCCGCCTTGCGCATGGCGCGCGCGCAGGCGGCCAGTTCGCCGACCGTCTCGCCGCGGATGCGGATGGCGGTGACGGCGGCGGCGACCTGCGCCGGGGTCGGCTCGCCGCGCAGGCAGGCGTCAAAAAAGGCTTCGGCGTCGGCCTCGTTCAGCGTCGCGCCTTCGGCCAGCTTGGCCAGCAAAGGTTTGAAGGCGTCAGACATAGAGGTTTTGCGATTTTACGCCCGCCAGTTCGAGGAAGTTGGCCAGCAATTGATGCCCGCCTTCGGTGGCGATGGATTCGGGGTGGAACTGCACGCCGTGGATCGGGCGCGTGCGGTGTTGCAGGCCCATGATCTCGCCGTCCTCGGTCCAGGCGGTGACCTCCAGTTCGGCGGGCAGGGTTTCGCGTTTGACGGCCAGAGAGTGATAGCGCGTGGCGGTGAACGGATTGGGCATGTCCCTGAACAGGCCCTTGTCGCTGTGGTGGATCGGCGAGGTCTTGCCGTGCATCAGAGTCTTGGCGCGGATCACGTCGCCGCCATAGGCCTGACCGATGGACTGATGGCCGAGGCAGACGCCGAGAATCGGCATGTCTTCGGGCGCGGCGCGCAGGAGCGGCAGGCAGATGCCCGCCTGATCGGGCGCGCACGGTCCGGGCGACAGCAGAATGGCTTTCGGCGCCAGGGCCAGCGCGTCCTGCACGCTGAGCGCGTCGTTGCGATAGACCTTCGTCTCGGCGCCCAGCTCGGCCAGATAATGGACGAGGTTGTAGGTAAAGCTGTCGTAATTGTCGATGACCAGGATCATGTCGGCCTCCCGTTACGCCCTCATTACGGACATATGTCCGATTTTCCAAGCGGCAAGATGGCGGCGGCGGCATTTCATCGTGACGAGAGGCGCTGAATGTAAATTTTCATTAACCATACCGGCCTACCGTCGGCGGCGTAGTAAAGCCAATCGTCGCCAAGAACGCATATGGACGCCTCCGAGACCTATCAGCCCGATCAACGCCTGCTGGCCGCGCAAACCCTGTTGCAGAGCGAGAAAGCTTTGCCGTCCGGGCTGGCTCTGCTGCTGGCGGCGGGCGCCTTGCTGGTCAGCCTGCTTTTGCTGGCCTCGCTGCTGACCGCTGGCCCGAAGGCGGTCGCGGAGCCGGTTCAGGTCGCGCCGAAAGCCGATTTCCAACTGTCCGGCAGCGCTTTCCCCGAAGCGCAGGCCGCGCCCCGTGTGCCGTCGGGCAGCGAGCCGACGCGGTGATCTAATTGCTGTGATAGCTGTAGCGCCAGGCGTCCTGCGCCGCGCGGATCAGGGCGCCCGCCTTGTGGCAGGTTTCCTCATATTCCTTTTGCGGCACGCTGTCGGCGACCACGCCTGCGCCCGCCTGCACATACATCATCTGATCCTTGAACAGGGCGGTGCGCAGCACGATGCAGATATCGACCGAACCGCCGGACGAGATATAGCCGACGCCGCCGCCATAGACGACGCCGCGCTTGACCGTCTCCAGTTCGTCGATGATCTCCATCGCCCGCACCTTGGGCGCGCCGGACAGGGTGCCGGCGGGCAGGGCGGCCAGCAGGGCGTCCACGGCGTCGAGCGTGTCCGGCGCGTCGCCTTCGACGTTCGAGACGATGTGCATGACGTGCGAATAGCGCTCGATGATGAACTTTTCCGTCACGCGCACGCTGGCCAGTTTGGCGACGCGGCCGACATCGTTGCGGCCGAGATCAAGCAGCATCAGGTGTTCGGACAATTCCTTGGGGTCGGCCAGCAGCTCGTCTTCGAGCGCCTTGTCCTCGGCGGGCGTCTTGCCGCGCGGGCGCGTCCCGGCGATCGGACGGATGGTCAGCTTGCCGTCGCGCACCCGGACCAGGATTTCCGGCGACGAACCGGCGAGCTGGAAGTCGCCGAAATTGAGATAATAGAGATAGGGCGACGGGTTATGACGGCGTAAGGACCGGTAAAACGCGAACGGATCGAGGGGGTAGGGCGCCTCGAAGCGGTGGCTGGGGACGACCTGAAAGATGTCGCCCGCCGCGATATAGTCCTTGGCGCGATCGACCATGGCGCCGTACTGGCCCGCCGTGGTCGGAGACGACAGAGGTTCCTGATGATGGTCCTGCGGCGCCGGTTGCGCATTGAGCGGGGCGCGCAGGTCGGCTTCGACCGTATCGAGGCGGGACAGGGCGGCGTTATAGGCGTCCTGCGCCGGGCGCGCGTCGGGCCAGACCGCGCTGGCCAGCAGGATTTCGTGCGCGACATTGTCGAACACACAGACGACAGTGGGGCGCACCAGCACCGCGTCGGGCAGGTCGAGCGGGTCGGGATTGGCGGCTCCGAGCGGCTCCATCAGCCGGATCATGTCGTAGCCGAACACGCCGAACAGGCCGGACGCCATCGGCGGCAGACCTTCGGGAATGTCCATGCGATTGGCGGCGACGAGGGCGCGCAGGCTGTCCAGGGTCGCTTCGGACTCCGGCAGGTAGCGTCCTGCGGCGATGGCGTCGCCGCGGGCGATTTCAGCGCGCTCGCCGAAGCAGCGCCAGACCAGATCGGGCGACAGGGTCAGGATCGAATAACGCCCCGACAGGGCGCCGCCCTCGACCGACTCAAACAGGAAGCTGAACGGACGCGAACGCCCCAGTTTCAAATAGGCGGACACCGGGGTTTCGAGATCGTCGATCAGCTTGCGGCAGACCAGGCTGGGCTGGCCCGCCTCATAGGCCTTGCGGAAGGCGCTTTCGGAGGCGCCGCCCGCCTGTTCGCTGAGGCTGAGAGTCATGGCGTTCACGACTTCGCTTTCTTATCCGTCTTGTCCGCTTTGGCGGTGGGCGGCGTGACGCCCAGGGCCTGCGCTGCGGTGGCCGGATAGGTGCGGGTCTTGACCAGATCGCGCGCCGCCGTTTCGGTGACGCTGGCGACGTCGCGGCTGATCAACTGGCCCATTTGCAGGCGGGCGTTGGCGGCCATGGTATTGGCGGCGCCGGCGTCGGCCTGATGGATGGCGTCGATGCGGCCAAGGGCGTAAACCAGACCGCTCTTGTCGGCGACGGTCTGGAAGCTGTCGCCCGCCTGACCGGCGAAGATGCGGCTGGCCAGGGCGTCGGGGATGTTCGACTGGCGCGCCTTGGCGCGGTCGAGGCCGTTCAGGGTCTGCACAGGCGCATTATAGCTGGCGGCCACCTTGGCGAAGTCCTCACCCTTGTCGAGACGCGCCTTGGCTTCCTCGGCCTTCTTCTGCACGGCCTCGGACATCTTCTCCATCATGTAGTACTGCGCCAGTTCAGGCTTGATTTCATCCAGAGGCGGCGGACCGGCGGGTTTGATGGCGTCGAGCTTGAGCGCGAAATATTCACCGTCGGCGAGGCGGGTGACGTCAGACGCGGCGCCGACCGCGCCGAGGTCGAAGATCGCCTTCACCACGTCGGGATACTGCGAGTAATCGACCTGCGTATTACCGGTCTTGCCCTGCGCCGACATGGGCGGCAGTTGCGCGACCTTGAGGTTCAGCTTGGCGGCGGTGGCGGTGAAATCGTCGCCCGCGTCGCGCGCGTCCTGGAACTTATGGACCAGGTCGTTGACCATGTCGGCGGCCTTGTTCTGGCGGTAGTCGTCGGCCAGCTTGGCGCGCACGCTGTCGAAGCTGGGCGTCCCGCCGCCCTTGACGTCGTCCATACGGATGACGGCGTAGCCGAGGTCGCCCTGAACGGCGCCGGACACCTGGCCCTTGGGCAGGGCGAAGGCGGCGGCGGCGATCTTGGCGTCGGGAATGTCGGACTGGGCCTTGTCGGTGAACGGAATGACATTGCCCTTGTGCGCCTTGGCGGCGTCGGCAGGCGACTTGCCGGCCTTGAGGTCGGCGGCGATGGCGTTGGCCGAGGCGGCGTCGGGCGCGCTGATCTCAGTAAATGAGCGAGTCTCCGCCGTCTTGAGCGTCGGCAATTCCTTGTCGTACAGCGCCTTCAGGTCGGCGTCGGTGGCCGTCACCGACTTGGCGTAGTCGCTGGCCGAGAAGCGCACGATCGAGGCGGTGCGCAGTTCCGGCAGCGAAAGCTGCTCTTTGCGCGAATTGTAATAGTCCTGAAGCGCCTTGTCGCTGGGCGGCGTCGGATGGTCGACATTGTTCGGCGACAGGGTGAAGACGCGGGCGTCGCGCGATTGCAGTTCATAGGCCGCTTCCAGCGCCGCCAGAATGCGCGGGGCGCGCACGCCGCTGAGCGCGGCCTGGCTGTATTGCTGCACGGCCAGTTGATCGGCGGTGTCTTTTTCAAACTGCGCCTGATTCATCTGACGCATGGCCAGGGCCTGATGATAGGTATCCTTGTCGAAACGCCCGGTCACCGGATTGAAAAACGCCGAGATCTGCGCGATCTGCTGCACCACCATCTTCGGCGTCGCCTTGACGCCCAGCTTGTCGAGCCAGGCCGAGAAGGCGGTCTGGTTGGCGACGGCGTCGAGCATCTGCAGATAGAGGCCGGACTTGACGAAGTCGTCATTGCTGATCGACTGGCCGTTATTCTGCTGCGCCTGCTGGGTTTTATAATTGTCGAACTGCGTCTTGAACTCTTCCGCCGAGACCTTGCGGTCGCCTGCGACCACGACATTGTTGACGCCCGCCGAGCCGAACACGTCGCGCAGGCCGAACACGGCGAAGGAGGCGATCAGCAGCGCCATCAGGGCGGTGAAGATCCAGGATTTGGTGAAGTCTCTGAGGAGGCTGATCATTTTAGTTTAAGTCAAATCCCTGCAAATCGGTCGCGGTCGCGTGTCCGCCTGACGGCGCCCCGTGTCTTACGGCGCCCCTGCGGTAGTTACAAAGGGATTTTGTCGCTTTCAAGCATTTCTTGCCTTTTTCCGCTTGGCCGCGCTTGGGGCGGCGGTCTATGCTTGCGCACGAAGACGGAGAAGACTTCGCTTCGTGAATAAGAAGCCGCAAAGACCGGAAATAAATGCCACAAACTCACCTTATTGCGGGCAACTGGAAGATGAACGGGCTGCAATCCGCGCTTCCGGTCGCCCAGGCCATCGCCGCGCAAAGCCGTCATCACCCCAACGCCCGCGTCGCCCTGTTTCCGCCCGCCACGCTTTTACCGCTGATGGCCAAGGCTTTGGCGGACAGCGAGATCATCCTCGGCGGGCAGGATTGCCACCACGCCGATTCCGGCGCCTTCACCGGCGATGTGTCCGCCGCCATGCTGAAGGATGCAGGCGCGCAGATGGTCATACTGGGCCATTCGGAGCGTCGTCACGGCCATCTGGAGCCGTGCGCCCTGGTGGCGCGCAAGGCGCAGGCGGCGCTGCGCGCCGGGCTGGAGCCGATCATCTGCATCGGCGAAACGCTCGATCAGCGCCAGAGCGGGCTGACGCGACAGGTGCTGGAGCGACAATTGCGCGACAGCCTGCCGGACGAACTGGGGCGGGCGGCGTTTCACGTCTCCTATGAGCCGGTCTGGGCCATCGGCACCGGACTGGCGGCGACGGACGCGCAGATCGAGGAGGCGTTCGCCCTGATCCGCGCCCATCTGCACCAGCGTTTCGGGCCGGATTTTGTCGGCCATCTTTTGTACGGCGGCTCCGTCAAGCCGCACAATGCGCGCCAGATCCTGGCCCTGCCGGGAATCAGCGGCGCTCTGGTCGGCGGCGCGTCGCTGACGGCGGAGGACTTCATGCCGATTGTCGCAGGCGCGGAT
>DATMTF010000318.1:0-9644 GCA_035565015.1 Asticcacaulis sp.
ACCCTGGAAGGAACAAATCTCCTGAAAAACAACCAGTTGGGCTATTACGGCTACACCTACTTCCCGGCTGAGACGCGCCTGCAGGCGCGTACAATCGAAGTCGGCGCTCGCTTCCGTTACTAGGTCGGTGTGAATGCAGGCAGGGCGTCATGGTATTGACGCCCTGCTTTTTACAGGGAGCGCCAGGATGCGGCATCTGAAGCTTTTTGTGTCGGCGGCGGCGATGGCGCTGGTCGCGAACCTGGCCCATGCCGAAACTGTGGCCATTAAGGTTCCCGGAACAGCGATGCTTTGGGATCTGAAGAAGAACAAGGCGCTGCCGTTCGGAAGGAACGACGGGACCAGGCCTGTCGTCGCCGATCTGACGCTGAAGCCCGGCATGTTGCTGCGCATCGACGCCTCCGGCGCCACGACCACGGCGGCGGGAGGGGCGTCCTTCGGACCGGACGGGCAGGCGGACTATATCTGCAATGACAGCGTGGGCGGGTCGGGAACCCTGTTTCCGTCGAAATTCATCAATTCGGCCTTTTATCCGGTAAGACTGAACGAATTGCTGGCGGTTTTCACGGATTCGCAGGGGCATATCGTCAAATCGCCTTTCCCGGTCGGATCGCACTTCGTCATCCGCGTCCCCGACGGCGCCGAACGCATCCAGTTCGGCGTCAATGACGACATCTATGCCGACAATAGCGGCGCGCTCGATGTCAGAATCGAGACGGGAGAGGCCGCGCCCGTCGCCGCGTCGCCATCGCCGCCGCCTGCGCCGCCGGTCTTGCCGCCTTATCCAGCAGAGCCGGTTCAGCCCATCGCCGTCCATGCCGATCACAACCCGATCCTGTCGGACGGTCAGTACTACACAACCGATCCCGCGCCCCTTGTCGTCGGCGATACGCTCTATATCCTCACCGGTCGCGACGAGGCGCCGGAGGGCGTCAACGACTTCATCATGAACGAATGGCAGGCGCTGACGACAAAAGACGTCGCGTCGGGCGACTGGTCTTTTTACCCGCATTTCCTGCGCCCGGAAAAAGTGTTCGCCTGGGCGACGCCGGGCCGCGCCTATGCGGGCCAGATCATTCAGGGGCCGGACAAGAGGTTCTATCTTTACGCCCCGGTCATGCGCGCTGACTGCGGCGAAAAGGACTGTTTCGGCATTGGCGTGGCCGTATCGGATTCATCGCTGGGGCCGTGGATCGACGCCCATCCGCAAGGCCCGATCGTTTCGCAGTCCGGGCCTGAACGCAACGATATCCAGAATATCGACCCGACGCCGTTCGTCGATGATGACGGGCGTGTCTATCTCTACTGGGGCACGTTCGGCCAGTTGCGCGGCATGGAGCTGAACGCCGACATGGTCACGCCGAAAGGCCCGGAAATCAGCGTGAAAAGCCTCACGGGCTTCTTCGAGGCGCCGTGGCTGTTCAAGCGTAACGGCGTTTATTATCTGGCCTATGCCGATAACGACACCGATCCCAGGGACGGTTGCACGCCCGCCGTCTATCACGCCTGCATCGCCTACGGAACCGCACCGTCGCCGCTGGGGCCATGGACCTATCGGGGCGTCGTGCTGCCGCCTGTGTCCTCGACCACCTCGCATCCCGGCATCGTTGCGTTCAAGGGCAGGTGGTGGATCGTCTACCACACAGCCGATGCGAAGGGCGGCGGCCATTTCCGCCGCAGCGTCGCCATTGACGAACTCAAATGGGACGACAGCGTAAATCCTGCGCGCATGATCGAGGTCCGGCCGACGCCTGCGCCGCCGTCCATCCTGCCGCCGCAGCGCAATATTGCGCCCGCCGCTCACGCCAGCGCCTCGAATGAACCGGTCCCGGTCCAGTACTGGATCAAGGCGCTCAATGACGGCGTCGTGCGTCAGTCGCCTCTGCCGCCCGATATGTGGGGCACATGGAATGGCCACAACCCGCCGCAGCCGTGGATTCAATATGGCTGGGACAAGCCGGTCACGCTGAACGGATCGCGCATCTGGTTCTTCAACGACCAGCCCGCCGGCGCCGGCGACGGGGTCGCCGTTCCGAGAGCGTGGCGTCTGGACTATCTGAAGGACGGCGTCTGGACGCCGATCCCAGCCGCCTATCCGACACTGGAAGACGCCTGGAATACTGTCAGCTTCGCGCCCATCACCACCACCTGCCTGCGCGCTGTGTTCGAGGCTTCGTCCAAAGATGGAAGCTATGCCGGCGTCGGCGTGCAGGAATGGGAGGCGCTGGCGCCGGAGGTTCAGTCGGTTCGGCTGGCTGCGCCGGGCGCGACTGGCGGCTGTCCAGCGGCTTAGAGCGCCGATCTGATGGAATCGGATAGGCGCTACTCACGTCTTTGCTTTGTCGCTCTTCCTTATCCAAAAAGCGGAACCACTTTTTAGGGGAAAACGCTCTGAGGCGCGTCTTGAGTCTCCGCTGACAAGGTGGCGGCGCGGATATCGTCCTGCGCCAGCAGCAGCAGAGTGACGGTCGCATGGCGCGCCGCTTCGGCGTCCTGGTCGGCGATGGCCTGCCATACGCGCGCATGATCGGGGATAGGGTCGCGGCGTGCGTCCGTCTTCGGTCGCCGATGGAGGAAGGACGTACTCCACAAGGAGGCGGTGATGATCCCGTCGGATAAGGATTGCAGCACAGCGTTGCCGGTGGATTCCATTAAGGTGGTGTGAAACAGGCGGTCGGCCTGACGACCGATTTCGTCGGCCAGCGTGTTGTCGCGCATGGTGGCGAGGCAGACGCGCATCCGTTCAAGCTGAGCGTCGCTGCGCTTGCGCGCGGCGAGCGCGGCGGCGGCGGGCTCGATAATATAGCGCAACTCGAACAATTCTCGGATATAGGCGCGGTTGGGCGCGCCGTTCAGCGACCAGTCGAGCACATCGGGGTCGAGCAATTGCCAGTCGCTGCGCGGCGTCACCAGTGCGCCGATTTTCGGACGGCTGATCAGCAGTCCCTTGGCGGCCAGCACCCGCATCGCCTCACGGTAGGAGTTGCGGGAGATTCCGAAGCGGTCCGCGCCTTCGTTTTCGGTGGGCAGGCGCTGACCCGGCGCATAACGTCCCAAGACAATGTCCTGCCCCAGACGATCGGCGACATCGTCATGCAGCGGACGGTGAAACCGTTTCGCGTCGAGCGCGCTCATGACCACTCGTCCACCGGTCTGTCCGTCTCAGGCGTCCTGCGCGCCTTCCGGCGCGGCGGTGAACAGGCGCACCCCGAACACCATGCCGGTGCCGCGATCCTTGTGCGGCGCAAAGCGCACCCTGACGCTGGTCTTGCCGCTGGTGAAGTCGGCGGGCACGGTATAGTCCTCGTCGAAGAACTGACCGGGTTTGGGGGCGTCATGCGCGACGCTGGTCAACAGCTTGCCGTCGATCAGGATGTCGAAGCCGCATTTGTCGTCGCCCCAGTAGGTCGCTTCCATAATCAGCGCGCCCGCAGGTTTGCCGTCCTTGGCGACCTTCATGTCGAACGACATAAAGCCGCCCACGCGCGCCTCGCGACCGTTGCGCCCGCGATAGGTTCCGGGCCATGAGACGTCCGAATCGAGATTATGATCGCGCTCGGCCTGCATTTCGCCCAGGTGCATCACGTCAAGCGATCTGGCGTTCAGGTCGCGTTGGCGCGCCTGTTCTTTCAGGAAAGCGGCTTCCTCGACCTTCCATTCGGCCTCGGTGAAACGCTTGAAATAGACGGCGCTGCGGCGCTCGTACTGGCTGTAGAAGGGTACGAAGTCGAGATCGCCGGGCCGCACCACGCCCGCCGAGCGATAGACGGCCAGCTCCGGTTTGACCGGCGTGAAGCCGCGGGCAAGATCATCGCCGACGAGGGCCGGATCGGTGGCCGACCAAGGCTGGTCCACGCTTCCCAGATCGGCGGCCATGACCAGCGGCCCGCGCAGCACCGAGACGAGGCGCGGATCGTCGCTGGCCTCGATGCGCATCTCCATCGGCAGGTCGAGACGGATCCGGTCGCCCTGCGACCAGACGCGGTCAAGCGTGACATAGCCATTCACGACCTCGGCCTTCACCGGCTTGCCGTTGACGGCGACGCTGACCGACTTTGCCCAGCCGGGCGCGCGCAGCAGCACGCAAAAGCGCGACGGACGGCGCAGAGAGGTCAGGCTGAGATGCGCCTTGCCGTCGAATGGATAGTCCGAATCGAGCCGCACCTTCACGCCCTTCGCGGCCCAGTTGGCGGTCGCCGGTATATAGAGGTTGACAATTAGGGCGTCGGCGCCGCCCAGCCGGCCCTGCCAGAAGATCGAGTCGCCGTGCTTGGAATGGATCTCCATGCCGGTGCCGTGACAGCAGGTCCAGCTATTCTCCTCATCGTCCCATTCGCGCGCCGATCCGGTGAACAGGGGCGTCATATAGGTGAACATGCCGGTTTTCGGGTTCTGCTGCGCCAGCACATGGTTGAAATGGGCGCGCTCATAAAAGTCGAAGTGCGACGCCTGCGGCGACCACTGGTACATATGCCGGGTCAGCTTGAGCATATTATAGGTCGCGCAATGCTCGCAGGTCGCTTCGGTGACGTGTTTCGACGTCGTGTCCGGCTCGAAGAAGTATTCGCGGTCGCCATTGCCGCCGATGACGAAGCTGTGGTGACGGGTGACGCGATCCCAGAAGAAGACCGGCGCGGGCCGGTATTTCGCATCGCCGCTGACCTCATAGATGCGCGCCAGCCCGATCAGCTTGGGGATGTTGGTGTTGGAATGCTTGTTGGCGAGGATGTCCTGCTGCGCGGCCAATGGATCGAGGATCTTCTTGTGATAGATGCGCTCCGACAGTTTCAGCCAGCGCGGGTCTTTCGTGCGCGCATATAGCTCGGCGAAGGATTCGTTGATGCCGCCATGCTCGCAGTCCAGCACCTTTTGCACCTGATCGTCGTCAAGGGCGGCGAACACCTTGTCGATATAGCCGCCAAGCGCGACCGCCACCGGTATGGCCGTGTCGAGGCCGCAATGCTCCTGCGCGTCGAACAGGCCGGCATAGAGCTTATGCCAGTTATAAAACGGCACCCAGCAGCCATTGAGGTCGAAGCCCGCCGAACGGATGTCGCCCGCCATGATTTCCGGGAAGATTTCCTTGCCGTCGACCACGGTTCCGTCCTTGCGGCGGCGCAGGAAGCCCGCGACATAGCCGTCGCCCTGCGCGCCCTGGGCGATGGCCAGCTCGGAAATGATATAGGCCGCGCGCGCCTTCATTTCAGGATCGCCGGTCTGGGCGTGCATCAACGACACCGCCGACAGATAGTGGCCGAGCGAATGCCCGGCGATCGTGTCCTGCTCCCAGCCGCCGTAAAGCTCTCCCTTGGGTTTCAGGCCCGCGAACTTGCGGAAATTGTGCAAAAGGCGGTCCATATCGACGCGCTTGAGATAGGCTCGGTTGATCTCGACCGCCGAACCGAACGGGGAGGGCAGGAGGCGGACATCCGGCATGGGCAGGGCGCTGACCTGGCTTAAGCCCGCCGTTTGCGCGAAGGCCCGATCCGTCATGGCTATGGCGGCCAATCCTGCGGCGCCGGTCAAGAGGTGACGACGGGAGAGGCGGGCATCGGCTTTTAACATGACAATCTCCGTTAAGTCGGACAATTTGTATACCATATACTTGCGGACGTGCAAGTCAGATTAGGTCCATTTGGTATACGATATAAAATATTTGACCGCGTCCGCAAAATATGCAGTCCTAGGGCGCATAGGGGCGGCGCTCATGCTGCGAATTTTACGGACATCAGGATGACAGACACCGCTCGCCGCTTCGCTTTCGGCCTCAGCCTGCTTGCGCTGAGCGCGGCGCTTGCCGCGCGCGCCGCAGAGCCGGACATCGCCACGCGCTTTGCGACCGCCGCCAGCTATTTCGATGGCGAGCCGGGACGGCTGGTGACCGATCTCGACATTGGCGCACATTATGTCGAAGGCGGCAAGGCGGTGATTTTCCGCCATGGCAAGCGCGGCGAGGGGGTCATCGTCCTGGCCGACGCTGGCGACGGGACGATGCGCGACCTGACCACGGAGGCGGCGCTGGCGCCTCTGCTTGGCGCGAAATTGCCGGACGACAAGGCGCCTTTTTATGTGTCGCCCAAGGATTACGATCCCGACGGGAACAGCCTGACCGTCTCGGTCGATGGCCGCGATTTTGTCGTCGACCTGACGAAGATGACGCTGGCCGCCGCGCCGCCCGCGCCGCCGGTGGATGCAGGCGTCGTCTCTCCGGACGGCAAATACAAGGTCGTGCATCACGGCTATAATCTGGACCTGATCGAGATCGCGACCGGCAAGACGACGCCGCTGACGGCGGACGGAAGCTACGATCACCGCTACGGCATGAATTACGAAATGTATTCGGACATGGCCGCCGCCGACAGCGAAACCCCGCCCATGCCGGTCAGCGTGCAGTGGTCGCCCGATTCCAGCAAGATTCTGACCTACCGCATGGACCGCAACGGCAGCTATATCTGGACCGGCGTGCAGTCCAATCCGCCGGGCAGCCCGTTCCCGCGCGCCTTCCATTATGTCTATCCGACGGCGGGCGCCGAATTCGTCCCGCAGGTGGTCCCGGTGGTGATCGACGTCGAGCAGGCCATGAGCGGGCGCCCACTGCCTGAGATTCTGAACGTCCCGTCCGACCCGCTGCTGTGGCCCGGTGATCCGAACATGGGCTGGGACCATGATCATGTCATCTATCAGTGGACGAAGCGCGGTTATGGCGAACTGGACGAATACGAGGTCGATCCGGCGACGAACGCGGCGAAAATCCGCGTGCATGAGGCGGTCAAACCGGTGGTCACTGTCACGTCAACCGCGATTCAGCCGGCGCCGGAGCTGAAGGGCGATCTGGTCATTTCTGAACGCTCCGGCTGGGCGCAACTCTATTATCTGCCCAGGGGCTCCGGCCCGTCGGGCGGACAGGCTCTGACCAGGGGAAATTGGGAAGTGGCCGCCATCGCCCATGTCGACAAGGATCGGATTCTGATCACGGGCAATGGCCGCGAGGCGGGCGTCAATCCCTATTATACCAGCCTTTACAGCGTCGATCTCAAGGGCGGGGTCGTCGACCTGACGCCGGAGCCGCTCAATCACGATGTGCAGGTTTCCGACGACGGCCTGACCTTTATCGACGCTATGTCCGATCCGGTGACGCCCACGCGCTTCCTGCTGCGTTCGGCCACGGACGGCCACATCATCGCCGAACTGGGTCACGCCGACCCGTCGGCCCTGCTGGCCAGCGGCTTCGTACCGCCGGAGCCGTTCCAGACGAAATCCGAGGACGGCAAGGTCACGCTCTACGGCATGATCTTCCGGCCCAAGGCGTTCGACGCTGCGAAGACATATCCGGTCATCGAATGGGTCTATACCGGGCCGACCACGCATGTCATCGACTGGTCCTATCGCCGCACCGTCACCGGCCCCGCCGAGGGCATGGCGCAAATCGGCGCGATCGGCGTCGAGGTCGACGGGCGCGGCACATCGCAGCGCGGTCAGGCCTTCCGCCTGCCGGCCTTTCAGAATATGGGCGAGGTCGGCATCGACGACCATATCTGGGTCATCGAACAGATGGCGGCGAAATATCCGCAGTTCGACCTGAACAAGGTCGGCGTCTTCGGCCATTCGGCGGGCAGCTACGATACGGCGCGTTTCGTGCTGCGTCGCCCGAACTTCTACAAGGTCGGCATCGCCTCGTCGGGCAATCACGATCTGCGCCTCGACAAGGCGTGGTGGCCGGAAGTGTCGATGGGGCTGGCTGACGATGCGACCTGGGAGCGCAACTCCAACATCTCGGTGGCGGGCAATCTCAAAGGCCACCTGATGCTGATGCACGGCGATCTCGACGACAATGTGCCGATCGCCGCGACGCTGAAGCTGGACAAGGCGCTGATCGACGCGGGCAAGCCGCACGAACTGGTCATCATCCCCAACCGGACGCACAACACCTATACGCCCTATTTCTGGCGCAAGCATTTCGACTATTTCGCCCAATACCTGCTGGGCGAGACGCCGCCTGCGCCCTAACCGGCCGACCTAACCCTCAGCATGGCCGCGCCGTGCGCGGGCAGGCTGAGGGCGCTGGCCTGATCGAGACCGAGATCGGCATGCGCCCAAAGATCGCGGATCGCGGCGGGCATAAGGCCAAGCCGCGTCCAGTCGATATGGATCACCGCGGCCTGATCGGCGCGGTTGAACACGCCGACCGCCACCGACCCGTCCGCCAGCTTTTTCGTCCACACTTCGCTCGTCGCGTCCTTGATCGCGGGCAGGCCCTGCGCGCCGAGCCGATCCTGATCGACGGCGATAATCTCCTTATTGGTCAGTAAGGAAAGGGTTTGCGGCGTCATAGTGCGCACGTCATTGCCAAGGATCAGCGGCGCCGTCATCATGGCCCACAGGCTCATATGGGTCTTGTACTCGTCAAAGCTCATGCCGCCATTGCCGATTTCGAGCATGTCGGGATCGTTGAAACCGCTCACGCCGTTCACCAGGCCCGTATGATTGGGAATCCCGTTCTTGTCGAAGCCGATCTTCGCCATCGACGCATAACTATCCTCGATATCGCCGGTCGTGCGCCACAGGCTGCCGCCGACGTCTCGGCCCCAGGAACCGACGTCGAAGCGGCCATATTCGCACAGGCTGTACAGGATCGGGCGCCCCGTCGCGGCCAGCGCTTCGCCCATCTGCTGATAGGTGGCGTAGACCTTATCCCTTGTGTGATAAAAGGCTTCGCCTGAACACAGGTCGTATTTCAGATAGTCGACGCTCCAGGCCGCATAGGTCTTCGCGTCCTGCGCGATATGGCCGTAGGAGCCTGCGTAACCGGCGCACGATTTCGGCCCCGGCGAGGAATAGAGGCCAAGCTTCAGACCGCGCGCATGCACATAGTCGGCCAATGCCTTCATGTCGGGAAATTTCGCATTGGGCTGCAAAACGCCATTGGCGTCGCGTTCGCCCTGCCAGCCGTCATCGATATTGACATACACATAGCCCGCATCGCGCAGGCCGGAACTGACCATGGCGTCGGCGATTTCACGCACGGTCCTGTCGTCAATCGTGTCGGCGAACTTGTTCCACGAACTCCAGCCCATAGGCGGGGTTTTGGCATGATACACGCCTTTCACGACGCGGTGCGGCGGCAAATGCTCAAGCGGAAAATCGAGCGCCTTCAATTGCGCTGCGTCGCCCGGATACGCGCTGAGATCGAAGCTGGAATCCCAGATCCTGCCCTCCATGCGGACGCCGCCGTCTTTGGCGGGCGTGATGCGGATCGGATATTCCGGCACGCGCATATTGCCGTTGAACAGGTGGAAACTCAGCGAATCGCCTTCGATATAGATGTCCTTCATGGGCAGATCGCCGTACCATCGCGATGTGACATAGCCGCTGTAACCGGTCTTGTCCTTGCTCACCACAATGCGCGTAAAGCCTGGCATGTCGGGCGAAGACTCGACGATATAGCCGCCCGTCGGCGGCGCTGCGTGGGCGCAGGCGGCGTACAAAAAACCCGAAAGCGTGAGCATGGCCAGCTTTTTCATCGCGAATCTTTCCTGCCTTAACGACGATTGTAAAAATCGTATAAAATATATTTGACGCTGTCGCAACGGGATGGTTTAATTCCTCAGTCAAATACGATGCGTACCCTGTCGGGTTTGACGAAC
>DATMTF010000319.1:0-18475 GCA_035565015.1 Asticcacaulis sp.
TTGTCGAGATTACGCTTGACGTTCTGGGCGGGCGGCTGGTCGTCCAGCTTTTTGGCGGCCTTGTCCAGCCCGTTGGGCAGGGCGGCGACCGCGTCGCCTGCGCGCTCGGCGGGGCCGCGGTGGTCCTGCATCAGATAGACGGCGGCGACCGCGACAATGGCGATCAGAGCGACGGCCAGAATGACGACCACGGTGTTGTTATTGGAAGCGGCGGTTGCCATGACGGGTCTCCTCAGTTTGTATCTGAGGCATGCTTAACAGACCGGCTGCAAATTCACCGTAACGGCCTACCCGCCCGCAGGTAAGTCTTCGATCAGGATTTACTCGCGCCGCAGCAGCTTATCGGTCAGCAGCTTGCCCCACCACGAGCCTGTGAACTCGGCCTTCAGCGCCTCAGGATCGTAGTCGGGGCCGGTCACCCAGTCGAGAAAGCTGATTCCCTTCGGCTCGATGTCGCGCAGATAGACCTCGAACATATAGTCCAGTACGCCGGTCATGCCGGCCTTCATGTGCAGGGTGCGTAAGGACAACTCTTTGGCGGCCTCTCTGATCGGATGACCGAGATGCAGATGGCGGTAAAGAACGCTCATGATCCCGGCCCTGTCCGCGCCGGACTTGCAATGCAGCAGCGCCGGATAGGCGATGCGGTCGAACAGGGCCTTCGCGGCCAACACTTCGGCGCCCGTCGGCAGCGAGCGCGAGGTCAGGCCGAAATCCTCCAGCCGCAGCCCCAGCTTGTCGCAGGCGTATTTTTCAAGGTAATAGAACGATCCCTTGCCGCCGCGTAAGTTTATGACCGTCTTCACCCCCTTGTCGCGCCACCATTTGAGCTGGAACGGCCACGGCTGGTTGGTGCGCACCATTTTATCGCCGATCCAGTGCGCATTGGTGAAGCCGAGGCGCAAATAGGCGTGATCGGCCCAGAAATAATGCAGATAGGTGGTGAAAAGCGTCCAGGACGTGTCGGTGCGGAATGGCCGCTTATGGACTTTCTTTTTCAGCAGTTTCAAGCGGACATCCGATGCGACGATTATTAACCTATAAAAACGCGACAGGCGTAAGGAAATGCCTATATAACGGCTGCCACGACTTTTGCCATAGCCAAGACGCCTGAATGCCCGCCTCCGAACCGTCCGCCGAGTTAAGCCGCGCCGCCCTGATCGCGCGCGTCTGGCGCGATTATCTCAGCCCGCAAAAGACGCGCCTCGCGTTCGCCGTCGCCTGCGCCGTCGCCGTCTCCGCGACGACCTCGCTGCTGGTCGGCGGACTGAACCCCGCTGTCAATCTGCTGCTGCATATTCCGATGAGCGATGTCAGCCTGCCTTCCTGGCTTGAGGACCATCCGCTCACCGTCATCCCGCTGATCTTTGTCTTTGTCGCCCTGCTGCGTTTCGTCGCCCAGCGCGGCCTGACCCTGTCTTTGAACCATGTCGGCAACATACTGGTCGGCAGGATTCAGGCGCAGTTGTTCTCGCGTCTGGTCCACGCCGACCTCGGACGTCTGCAAAAGGCGCATTCGGGCGAATACCTGTCCTCGGTCCTTTACGACGCCGATCTGGTGCGCGAAGCCGCTTCGGCCAGCGCGGTGTCCTACCTGCAAAACCTGCTGATCGTGATCGGCGCCTTTGCCGCCATGTTCCAGGCCGACTGGGTCATGGCGCTGAGCGTGCTGGTCATCGGCCCGGCCCTGTCTCTGGTCATGGGCCGCTACCTGAAACTGACGCGCAAGGCGGCCAAGGCGGCGATGGCGGAGACATCCAGCCTCTCGACCGCCATTATGGAAAGCCTCGACGGCATCCGCATCGTCAAGATCGCCAATCAGGAAAGTTTTGAAGAGCAACGCGTCGGGGCGGTGATTGATCGGCGTCAGGCCCACATTATCAAGGGCTCGAACGCGCGCACCATGGCGGCGCCGGCGACCGAACTTCTGACGGGATTATTGCTGGCCGGTCTTCTGGCCTATGTCGGCTGGCGCAGCCTGCACGGCGGCATGACGGCGGGCGCCCTGCTCTCCTTCCTGACGGCGCTTGGCGTGGCGGGACAGGCGCTGCGGCAACTGGCGGGACTGCAAGGCGCCTTCAGCCAGGGCATGACGGCGGCGCGGCGTCTGTTCGCTGCGCTCGACATCCGGCCTGAGATCGTCAGCGCGCCCGACGCCGCCGACCTGCCCGCGAAGATCGGCCCGATCGCGTTTGACGAAGCACGGTTCGCCTATGGCGAGGCGCCGGTGCTGGACGGGGTCAGTTTCACTGTCGAACCCGGTCAGAGCGTGGCTCTGGTCGGGCCGTCGGGCTCCGGCAAGTCCACCTTGCTTAACTTGATACCGCGCTTTTTCGACCTGACCTCCGGCGATATCCGTTTCGGCGACGTCTCTACCCGCGCCGTCACCCTGGCCTCGCTTCGGTCGCGCATCGCGCTGGTGACGCAGGATCCTTTCCTGTTCGACGACACGATCCGCGCCAATATCGCCTATGGCAATGGCGACCGGTCGCAGGCCGAGATCGAGCAGGCCGCCAAGGACGCCGCCGCGCACGATTTCATCATGGCCCTGCCGCAGGGCTATGAAACGCGCGCGGGCGAGGCCGGGTCGCGCCTGTCCGGCGGGCAGAAACAGCGCATCGCCATTGCGCGCGCCTTCCTCAAGAACGCGCCGATCCTGCTGCTCGACGAGGCGACTTCGGCGCTCGACACCGAGTCCGAAGCAAGGGTGCAGGAGGCGCTGGAGCGGCTGATGCAGGGACGCACCACCTTTGTGGTCGCCCACCGCCTCTCGACCGTGCGTCACGCCGATCAGATTCTGGTGCTGGATCATGGCCAGATCGCAGAATGTGGAACGCATGACGCACTCATTCGTCAGGGCGGCCTCTATGCCCGTCTGGCCGCCGCGCAATTCGACCTTCCCGCTGAGGCGGAGGCTGCGCAGTGAAAAACATTCTCGACAGCGCCCTGACGCGCCGCCTGATCGCTTCGGTCGTCTCCGGCTATCTGAAATTCTGCTACGCCACCACAGGCTGGACCTATGAGGGCAAGGCCGAGGTCGAGCAGGTCTGGGCCGAGGGCGGCCCGGTCATCCTGATGTTCTGGCATGAGCGGCTCAATCTCGGCCATGCGGGCTGGCCCTATCCGGGCCTGCGCAAAGACCGCGCCCAGCCGGTCGCCGTGCTGACCTCGCTCAACAGGTTTGGCGATGTCATCGAACTGATCAACAGCCATTTCGACCACCACACCATTCGCGGCTCGACCGCCAAGAAATCCGATCCGGGCAAGAACAAGGGCGGCGCGCAGGCCTTCCGCGATCTGTTGCGCTGGGTGCGCGGGGGGAACTGCGCGGCCACCACACCGGATGGGCCGCGCGGCCCGCGGCGCTATCTGCAGGAAGGCTCGCTGAAGCTGTCGCAAATGTGCGACGCGAAAATGGTCTGCCTGGGGCAGGCGACGCATAACCATCTGCGCTTCAACTCCTGGGACCGGATGCGCCTGCCCCTGCCCTTCGGCAAGGGAGTCATGGTGTGGACTGTGCTGCCCGCCGTGCCGAAACACGCCGATGAGGCCGAACTGGAGCGCCTGCGCCTTGAGGCCGAGGCGGCGCTCAATGACGTGACCGACCGCGCCGACGCGCTGGCCGGACTGACGCCGGAGCCTGCGGCGTGACGGCGTCCCTGGCTCTCTACCGGCAGGCGATGCGCGCCTTTCACGGCTTCGCGCCGGGCGTGCTCAGACGCCGCGTCGCTGAGGGCAAGGAGGACGCGTCACGCTGGCGCGAACGGTTGGGTGAGAGCGAAAAGGCGCGACCGGACGGGCGGCTGGTCTGGTTCCACGGCGTCAGCGTCGGCGAAAGCCTGTCCGCCCTGCCGGTCATCGAGGCCATCCGCGCCTCGCGCGCCGACCTCAATGTGCTGATCACCAGCGCCACCATCACCTCGGCGGAAATCCTGTCGCAACGCCTGCCCGATGGCGTAATCCATCAGTTCGCGCCCGTCGATACGCCGCAGGCGGTGCGCGCCTTTCTCGATCATTGGCGCCCAGACCTGGCCGTTCTGATCGAAAGCGACATCTGGCCGGTGCTGCTGGGCGAACTGGATGCGCGCCGCATTCCGCGCATCCTTCTGAGCGCGCGCATCACCGAAAAGACCGCCAAGGGCTGGTGCCGATTCCGCGCCTCCATGTCGTCCCTGCTGGCCGGGTTTCAGCTTATCAGCGCGCAGGACGGCGCCAGCGAAACCCGTCTCAAGACTATGGGCGCGAAGGTTGCGGCGCGGATCAAGGCGCGCGCCAATCTCAAAACGCTGGGCGCCGCCCCGCCGGTGGACGCGGCCAAGGCCACCGCGCTGAAGGCCATGATCGGCGGTCGCTTCGTCTGGCTGGCCGCCAGCACGCATCCGGGCGAGGACGACCTGATCGCGCAGACGCTTGAGCCGGGCCTGCTGGGCGGCGATCTGCTGATTCTGGCGCCGCGCCACCCGGTGCGCGCGGGCGAAATTCGCGCCGGCGTCGCCGCCATGGGCCTGTGCGTTGCTCAGCGCTCGCTGCGCGAAGCCATAAATGACCGCGTGCAGGTCTATCTGGCCGACACGCTTGGTGAGATGGGGACGCTGTTCACGCTTTCGGACATCGTGATCATGGGCGGCGGCTTCTTCGACGGCGTCGGCGGGCATAATCCGCTGGAACCCGCCCGTCTCGGCAAAAGCGTCGTCACCGGCCCGGACATAGCCAACTGGCGCGGCGTCTATACGGACCTCGTTCAGGACGGCGCGGCGTTGAAGACCACCGCTGAAGCGCTGGGCGCCGCCGTGCGCCGCCTGCGCCACCACCCGGACGAGGTCTATGCGATGGACCGGCGCGCCCTCGCCTTCAGCCAGCGCGAAGACGGCGCGCTCGATACGGTCATGGCCTTGCTGACGCCGCTGCTGCCGGACCCGGCGTCATGATCCGCACGCCAGCCTGGTGGTATCGCCGACATGCGCAAGGCGCGCCGTGGTGGCGCCCGGCTCTGTGGCCGCTATCGCTGATCTGGCGCGGCGTTAATGCGTTCAAGCGCGCGACGGCCCGCCCCTACCGCGCGTCGCTGCGCGTGATCAGCGTCGGCAACCTGACCCTCGGCGGCTCCGGCAAGACGCCGATTGTGGCGGAAATCCTGCGCCTGCTAGGTCCGCGCGCGGTCGGCCTGTCGCGCGGGCACGGCGGACGGCTGGCTGGGCCTGTGCTGGTCGATCCCGCCCGGCACAGCGCCGCCGATGTCGGCGACGAAGCGCTGCTGATCGCACAGCATCATGACATGGTGATCGCGCGCGACCGCGCGGCGGGATTGAAACTGATCGAGGTCGGCGATACGGACATCGCCGTGCTGGACGACGCGCATCAGAATGTGAAGATCGCCAAGGATGTGCATATTCTGGTCGTAGACGGCGACACATCGAACGGGGGCTGGCCGTTCGGCGATGAGGGCGTCTGTCCTTACGGCCCGATGCGCGAACCGTTCGAGACCGGCTTTGCGCGCGCCGACCTGGTTGTGATCTGGATGCCGGACGCGGCCAGTCAGCCTGATCCGGCGCTGCTGGCGAAACTGGCGGACAAGCCGGTGTTTGTCGCGCGACTGCTTGCTCAACCGGGCGCGGGGCGCGTTCTGGGCTTCGCCGCCATCGCCAAGCCGTGGAAGTTCGAGGCGACACTGCAAGCCTGCGGCTACGAGGTCGTGGAGTTCGAGAGCTTTCCCGATCATGCGCCCTTCACCGAAGCGCAACTGACCCGGTTGTCGCAACGTGCTGAAGAACAGCTTGCCGAACTTATCACGACGGAAAAGGACTGGGTGCGCCTGCCGCATGAATGGCGGGCGCGCATTACGTGCCTGCCGATCCGCGCCCGATTTGACACACCTGACGCCCTGCTCGCGCAACTGGCTTGATTCGGCGTCACGCCGCCGCTAGTTTAAATAAATGAAAATAAGAAATCGGGTCAAGGCCACAGGCGCAGACCCTATACGGAGGAGTGACGTCACATGAAACCGAACAAAATTCTGCGCGCGGCCCTGATGGGCGGCCTCGCAAGTTTAAGTCTGGCCGTCTCCGCCTATGCGCAAGGCACGCCCAACGGAGCCGTGATCATCAATAACAGCATCAGCAATGGCCGCGACGTCGACATGCTGAAAGACAGAATCGAAGACTACAACGGCAAGGGCGCCGCTATCAAACCCACCGTCTACGCCAATTCCGGACCGGCCTTTACCGAAATTTCCGCCGCCGATCAGGTCAAGGCGATGGGCGCGGGCATGAACATTGCCGGCGGCTATGACGCGGGCTACTGGGACGGCAAGGGCAAGGCCGACTTCAGCGACGACGACGTCAGGCGCGTGGCGGAGGCCGGTTTCAAAACGATCCGGGTGCCGCTGATGACTTTCCGTCACATTGCAGACACCGAAGGCAATCTCGATCCCAGCTATGTCAAGAAGATCGACCACATCGTCGATCTGGCGATCGCCAATCATCTGAATGTCATTCTGGACGAACATGATTTCGACGATTGCGCCAAGGACGCCAACGGCTGCGCGGTGCTGCTGTCCAATGTCTGGTACGATCTGGCCCTGCACTTCCAGACCGCGCCGAATTCGGTGATGTTCGAGCTTTTGAACGAGCCGAACGGTCAGGTCGACTCGGACGTATGGAATGGCTGGCTGCCGGATCTGGTCGCCACGGTGCGCCAGTTCAACCCGACGCGCAATCTGATCATCGGTCCGGTGATGTGGAACAGCGCCGACCAACTGGCCAATCTGAAACTGCCAGACGACCCGCATATTATCGTCACCTTCCATGACTATTCGCCGATGGAGTTCACCCATCAGGGCGCAAGCTGGGCCGGCCCGCAGCTTGAGAAGCTGCGCAATGTGCGCTGGACCGGCACGCCGGAGCAGATGGCGGCGCTGAACAAGACATTCGACACGGTCAAGGCGTGGAGCGAGACCAATAACCGTCCGATCTTCCTCGGAGAATACGGAACCTACGGCAAGTTCAACCCGAACATGGACGACCGCGCCGCCTGGACCAAGGCCATGTCGGACGCCGCCGACGCGCGCGGATTCGCCCGCGCCTACTGGTACTATCAGGACGGCGACGGCTTCGGCGTGTGGGACAAGGACAAGCAGCAATGGGTCAAGCCAATCCTCAAGGCGCTGCTGCCCGACAGCCCCGCCGCGCAATAAGACCAAAAACAAGAAAGGACGCCCACCGGCGTCCTTTTTTTCGATATAAAATCTGCTTTAGGCAAGAGCCTTGAGGCGCATGGCAGGAGGTGAGCGCCGCAGGTACATAAGTACCTGCAAGCGAAGCCGACGCACCAGGCGTCCAAGGATCGCCGCCTAAAGGGCGCGATGGGCGATGTCGGTGCGGTAAAATCCCCCCGGCCAGTCGATTTTGGCAATGGCTTCATAGGCCCGGTCGCGCGCTTGGCGGATGTCGGCGCCGCGCGCGCAGATATTCAGCACGCGCCCGCCCGCCGCGCGCAAGGTTCCGTCTTCGCTGCGCGACGTTCCTGCATGGAACACGATGACGTCCGGGCCGAAATCGGCTTCTGCGCCGCGAATGACCGAGCCGGAGAGCGGACTGTTGGGATAGCCTTTGGCGGCGAAGACCACGCAGACGGCGGCCATGTCATGCCATTGCGGCGGCGGCAGATCGCGCAAGCGACCCGTCGCGGCGGCCTTAAGGTACGGTACGATATCGCTTTTGAGCCGCAGCATCAGCACCTGACATTCCGGGTCGCCGAAACGGGCGTTATACTCGACCAGACGCGGCGCTTCGTCCTCGATCATCAACCCGGCATAGAGGACGCCCTTATACGGATGCCCCTCGGCCTTCATACCCGTCATGGTCGGCGTCAGAATCTCGTCCTGCGCGCGCTTCAGCACCGCGTCCGTCACCACCGGCGCCGGGCTGTAGGTTCCCATACCGCCAGTGTTCGGGCCGGTATCGCCGTCGAAAGCGCGTTTGTGATCCTGCGCCCAGCCGAACAGGATCGAGGTCTCGCCGTCGCACAGCGCGAAGACGGACGCCTCCTCGCCGGTCATGAACTCCTCGATGACGATCTGCGATGAGGCCGGACCATAGCGTCCGCCCAGCATCGCTTCGATCTCAGCGACGGCGTCCTGATAGTCGGGCGAGATGGCGACGCCCTTGCCCGCCGCCAGACCGTCGGCCTTGATCACATAGGGCGGATCGTAGGTCTTGAGGAAGTCGCGCGCCTCGGCGACATTGTCGAAGGTTTCAGACTGAGCGGTCGGAATGTTATGGCGCTTGCAGAAATCCTTGGTGAAGGCCTTGGACGATTCCAGTTGCGCCGCGGCCCTGAGCGGCCCGAAACACGGAATGTTCAGCGCCTGCATGGCGTCGGCGATCCCCTCGGCCAGCGCGCTTTCCGGGCCGACCACGACGAGATCGGCGGCGATCTCCTTCGCCAGCGCCGCAAGGCCCGCCACATCGGTCGCCTTGACGGCGCGCAATTCGCCCAGTCCCGCCATGCCGGGATTGCCCGGCGCGATCACGAGGCGCTTCAGCAATGGCGATTGCGCCATCTTCCATGCGAGGGCGTGTTCGCGGCCGCCCGAACCGATCAGCAGGATGTTCATGGGATTTGGCCGTAATGCTTTCCGCCCGAAAAATCCATAAGGACGGGAAATATTTTAACCTGCGGAGTCACCCCACAAGCCGCTGCACGCCTTCGCCCTCAAGGCAGCGATACAGCACCGAATAGAATTGCGGCAGGTCGATCGGCTTGGTCAGGACGCCGGTGAAGCCGCTGGCGCGCGCGTCCTCCGGCAGCTTCTGCGCGGCGGCGGTCAGGGCGACGATTGCAGTCGGTCGCTTATCGTCGGGCAATTGACTGAGTTCGCGCGTCGCCGTCACGCCGTCCATGACGGGCATCTGGATGTCCATAAAGACCAGATCGAAATGCTCGCGACGGCACATGGCCAGACCTTCAGCGCCGTCGCAGGCTTCAAAGATTTCCAGCCCGTAATCCTTGAGCAGCAAACGGATCAGTTCGCGGTTGATCGGGTGGTCGTCAACGATCAGCACCTTGCGGTCTTCCAGAAAGACCGGCTTCTGATCGTGCGGCGCGACAGCGACGGGCGGTGTGGCGGCTGTAACGGGAATCTCGAACCAGAAGCAGCTTCCCTGCCCCGGCGTCGAGTCGACGCCGATCTCGCCCTGCATCAGGCGTACAATCTCGTAACAGATCGACAGGCCCAGCCCCGCGCCGCCATATTTGCGGTTGATCGAGGCGTCGACCTGATGGAAGCGGGTGAACAGACGCGCCTTTTGCGCCTCATCCAGACCGGGGCCGGAATCGCGCACCTCGACGCGCAGACGCCCATAGTTTGCGCCGCTGACGGTCATACGCACGTCGACAAAGCCCGCCTGGGTAAATTTGCAGGCATTGCCGACCAGATTGTACAGCACCTGGCGCAGCCGCGTGTCGTCGATCATCAGCCACTGAGCCGCGTCCGGCTGGCAATGCAACCGCAAATCGACATGGCGGCTCTCGGTCAGGGCGGCGAACTGGTCGATAATGTCGCCCGCCAGAGCCCGGCAATCGACCGGCTGGGGCGACAGGATCACCTGCCCGGCCTCCAGCTTGGAGAAGTCCAGCACGTCGGTGACCAGACCCAGCAAGGCCTCGCCCGCCTTGTTGATCCGTCCGATATAGTGGCGCGCGTCGCGCGGCATGCCGTCCACACCGGTCAGCAGATTGGCGTAGCCGAGAATCGTAGTCAGCGGGGTGCGGATTTCATGGCTCATATTGGCCAGAAAATCGGACTTGGCCTGCTGATGCGCCTCGGCCTGCGCCTTGGCGGCGCGCAGCGTCTCCTCGACCCGGCTCTGCACGGTGATGTCCTCAAGTATGCCGAACAGGTATTCCGGGCGCCCGTCCTCGCCCATGACGACGCCGCCCTTGGAATAGACGATGCGCTCCTCGCCATCGGCGCGCATCAGCCGCGCCTCGAAGGTGAAGTCCCGACCGGTCTCCATCGCGGTCCAGACGCAATCGCGCACCAAAGCGCGGTCGAACGGGTGAAACAGGTCGATGGCGGTGGTCAGGTCCGGCACATAGCTGTCGCGGCTCAGGCCGTGAATCGCATAGACGCCGCGCGACCAGAAACAGTCGCGCGAACGCACGTCGATCTGCCAGTAACCGACCTCGGCGACCTCCTCCATCATCTCCAATTTGCGATGCGTTTCCTGAAGTTTGCGGATCGCCGCCTTGCGCACCAGACCGTCCTTGCGCTGCGCGATCAGATTCGACACGCTGTCGGCCATTCGCCGGAGCTGACGTTGCTGACTTTTCGGGAAGTCGCGCGGACGCGAATCAAGCACGCACAAGGTGCCGACCAGGGCGCCTTCGTAACATAGCGGCGCACCGGCGTAGAAACGCACATAAGGCGCGCCTGCGACAAAAGGATTATCAGAAAAACGCGCATCCTGCGCCGCATCCGGCACAACCAGCACATCGCCAAGCCCCAGCGTATGCTCGCAAAATGAATAGCGCGCCGGAACCTCGGTCATGTCGATGCCGACGCGCGCCTTGAACCAGTGGCGCTCGCCCTCAGCCAGTGAAACAAATACGATCGGCGCGTCAAACACATCGGCGGCCAGTTCGGCCATCTGGTCGAAGCTGGCTTCCGGCTCGGACTCGACGATGTCGAGTTCGCGCAGCGTTTTGAATCGCTTCAGTTCCAGGTCCAGCGACATATCGAACATCGGAAAAGGGAAAACCTTACACGCAATACTGGCGTTTACCCTACCGCACACGCGCTTTAGACTTCCTGAAGAGGCAGGGTTAATACGGTTTTGACCTGTGTTCATCGACGAAATGCGCTAATTTGCCGCCATGTCCAGCGACCTTTTCGTCCCCCCTGATTCGCCTTCAGCCAGCAACGCCGCGCCCTATTCCGTTTCGGAACTGGCGGGGGCGCTCAAGCGCACGATAGAGCAGGCCTATGACCATGTCCGCCTGCGCGGTGAAATTTCCAAGGTGACCCGCCACGCCTCCGGCCATGTCTATCTGACGCTGAAGGACGACCGCGCCGCCATCGACGGCGTGATCTGGAAGGGTCAGGTTCCGCGCCTGCAAACCCAGCCGGACAGCGGGCTTGAGGTCATCGTCACCGGGCGGATCACCACCTTCCCCGCTTCGTCGAAATACCAGATCGTCATCGAGCAGATGGAGGTCGCAGGCGTCGGCGCGCTTTTGGCCCAGCTTGAGCGGATCAAGACAAAGCTGCACGCCGAAGGCCTGTTCGCATCGGAGCGCAAGCGCCCGCTGCCGTTCGCGCCGCGCACGATCGGCGTCATCACCTCGCCGACCGGGGCGGTGATCCGCGACATTCTGCATCGCATCCGCGACCGCTGGCCGTGCCGGGTGATCGTCTGGCCGGTGCTGGTGCAAGGCGATCAGGCCGCGCCGCAGGTCATCAGGGCGCTGCAAGGCTTCCAGAGCGGCGACGCGCCGCGCCCGGACGTACTGATCGTGGCGCGCGGCGGCGGCTCGGTCGAAGACCTGTGGCCGTTCAATGACGAGGCCCTGGCCCGCGCTGTTGCGACCTGTGCGATTCCGGTGATTTCGGCGGTGGGGCATGAAACCGACACCACCTTGATCGACTATGTCAGCGACCGGCGCGCCCCGACCCCGACCGGCGCGGCGGAGATGGCGACGCCGGTTCTGTCCGAATTGCGCGGCCTCGCCGCCGATCTGGAGCGCCGCCGCCAGACCTGTTTCGGCCAGCATATGCAAAGGCGCTATGAGCGCGTCGCCCTGCTGGCGCGCGCCCTGCCCCGACCGCAGGAACTGATCGACGCGGCGCAGCAGCGGCTCGACTTCGCCGGTCACCGCCTGAGCGGCGGGCTGATGGCGAACCTCAATGCGCACGACACCGCCCTGACCCGCATCGCGGCGCGCTTCCGCCCCGGCCTGCTCGAACATCCGCGCCGCCTGAAAAGCGAAGCCCTAGCGCAGTTGTCGCAACGCGCTGACCGCGCTGTGGCGCGGAAACTGACCCTGAGCGCCAGCCATGCCCGCCTGCCCGACCTCCATGCGCGGATGCAGGCGGCGATGGCGCGCGCCTTAGCCTTGCGCGGCGAACGGCTCGGCGCGCTGGAGCAGTTGCGCGTCAGCCTCGATCCCGACCGCCCCCTCAATCTCGGCTTTGCGCGCGTCAACCGCCCCGACGGCGCGCTGGTCGCCTCGCCGCAGGGCGTGAACGCGGGCGATGCGCTGGTTCTGACCTTCAAGGGCCGGGAGACCCTCGACGTCATCGCCGGTCAGGGCGGCGATCCGCAGCCCAAACCGAAGCCGCGTTCGGCCCCCGCGGCCAAACCGGCTCAGGGCAGCCTGTTCTGATCTTGATACAGATGCGCAACGCGCCTATGTTGGCGGCATGAATATGCACGCTCCTCTTCCGGGTCAGGCCGTCCTGCATTATGGCGACGGCGATTACACCATTATGCGCCCCGGCCAGTTCGTGATCTGCGCCATTTCAGGCCGCCAGATCCCGCTTGACGCCCTGCGCTACTGGAACCCGCATACGCAGGAAGCCTATGCCAGCGTCGCCGAGGCCACCGAAGCCTGGCGGCGTCAGAACGGTCAGAAGCGCGCCTGATGCCGCACAGCCGCCGCTCGGTTCTCAGCTTAGGAGCCGCGCTGGCGGGAAGCGCGATGGCGTCAGGTTTGCGCGCCCAGCCCCTGCCTTTCCAACTGCGAGGCCGCTTTACACAAGGCGGCTGGTGCGTCGGACGCGCTTCGCCAGGCGCGCAACTGGTCGTCGATGGCAAGTTTTACGGACAGGTTGACGACCACGGTCTGTTCTATGTTGGTTTCGATCGCGACGCGCCAGCACAATCCATCCTGACCTGCGATGGCCAGAGCGCGACCCTTCAGATCGCGCCGGTGGCTTACGACATCCAGCGCGTCGACGGCTTGCCGCAGGACACAGTCACGCCGCAGGGCAAGGAACTGCTCGACCGCATCGGGCGCGAATGGGTGCTGAAGAACAAGGCCTTCGCCAGCCTGTATGACAGCGAAGACTTTCGGCGTGGTTTTATCTGGCCGCTGAAAAAGTTTGTCGTTTCCGGACATTTCGGCAATCAGCGCATCCTCAACGGCGTCCCCAAAAGTCCGCACATGGGCTTTGACATGGCCGCGTCTGTGGGAACCCCGATCCACGCGCCGCAGGCCGGTCTGGTCGTGCTGGCCCAGCCCGATATGTTCTACGAAGGCGGCCTGACCTTCATCGACCACGGTCAGGGCCTGATCTCGATGTATCTGCATCAGTCCGCCGTCCTGGTTAAGGATGGACAGCGCGTCACCCAGGGGCAGTTGATCGGCAAGGTCGGCGACAAAGGCCGCGCCACCGGCCCGCATCTGTGCTGGCGGCTGAAGTGGCGCGACCGGCATCTGGACCCCAGCCTGATGGTCGCCTGACGACTTGCAGTTTTTTCACCCCGGCAGCATCTGACCGTAAAATCTTGCGTTCTCCCCGCAGGCGAAAGTTTTTCTGGACATGAGCTTGCGATGCGGCGTAACAGCGGTTCGTTTTTTGCGTCGACCTGAAAATCCATAGCTTTAAGCCTTTCCCCGAACCATGGCCGATTACAGCAGCCTGAAAATTCTTCTGGTTGAAGACAACCAGCATATGCGCTCAATCGTCTCCGCCATTCTGGGCGGTTCGGGCATCCGTCACGTCCGCGAGGCGCGTGACGGCGCCGAAGGGCTCGACCTTCTGAAACAATATCCCGCCGATATCGCTCTGGTCGACTTCAATATGGAGCCGATCGACGGCGTCGAATTCACCCGTTTGCTGCGCAATGCGCCCGATTCGACCAATCCTTACCTGCCGGTCGTGATGATTACAGGCCATTCCGAACGCTCGCGCGTCACCCAGGCGCGCGATTCCGGGGTCAATGAATTCGTCGTCAAGCCGCTGACCGCGCGCGCGCTTTTGGGGCGGCTCGATTCGGTGATCATGCGCCCGCGCCCGTTCATCCGCTGCAAAACCTATTTCGGCCCGGACCGCCGCCGCAAGAGCAACGAACAGTATGGCGGCCCGTTCCGCCGCAACACCGACGGCGTGTTTTAAGATTCTGTTTATAAATCTTAACGCGGCCTATCGCGTTTTTCGGATTCAGCCCATAGTTCCAAAGACCCGGTATGATTCGCGCCGAAGGCTGGAACCGCTCCATGTTGAAACCGACACCGCTTATTCTGACCCTGACCTATATTGTGATCAGCGCCAGCATCGCGGCCATGATCTATAATGGCGGCTCCGACGCCGGAACGGCCATCGCCGCTCTGCTCGGCGGACTTGGGGTCTGTTTCGCCTTCCATACCTTCGCCGCGCAATATCTGGCGGAAAAGCGCATCACCAAGGACATAGACAGCGTGCGCGAGGCGCATCGTCTGATGGTGGACGCCATCGATTCCACGCAGAAGGACATGGTCGAACTGGCCGAGCGCGTGCAGGAAAACCGCATGACGCGCTCGGACGAACTGACCTCCGAGGTGCGCATGCTGGAGGATCTGGTCAAGAAGCTGGGCGAAAGCATCGAGGACCGGCTGGACGCCTGGACGACCGGCGCCACGGTCGTGCCGCTGCACGCCGGGATCGCCGGGGTCAGCGCGCGCGAACAGCAGGCGATTGCGCTGATCGAGACGATCCGCGAGGCCCTGATCGCCAACCGCGTCGATCTGTATCTGCAGCCGGTCGTCAGCCTGCCGCAGCGCAAGACCATCTTTTATGAAAGTTTCTCGCGCCTGCGCGACGCATCGGGCCGGGTGCTGATGCCCGCCGAATATTTAAGCGTCGCGGATGCCGAAGGGCTGGTGCCGTCGATTGACAACCTGCTTTTGTTCCGCTGCGTGCAGATCGTGCGCCGCCTGGCCAAACAGGACCGTCGCATCGGCATTTTCTGCAATATCTCGCTCACCTCCCTGCGCGACGAGACCTTCTTCCCGCAATTTCTGGAGTTTCTGGCCGAAAACCGTGATCTGGCCGGGTCGCTGATCTTTGAACTGGGGCAGGACGCGTTCGCCTCGCGCGCTTCGGTCGAGGCGCGCAACATGGCCAAGCTGGCCGATCTCGGCTTCCGCTTCTCCATCGACAAGGTGGTCAGCATCGACTTCGATCTGCAGGATCTGCACAGATCCGACGTGCGCTATGTCAAGATCGGCGCCTCGCTGCTGCTGGAGCAATTGCTCGACGTCGCGGGCAAGCCCGCGCTGAAATTCCTTAAGGACATTCACGCAGGCGATTATGCCGGTCTGCTGGCGCGTTACGGCATTGAGGTCATTGCTGAGAAGGTCGAAAGCGAAAAGCAGGTCGTCGATATTCTCGAAATCGACATCGGTTATGCGCAAGGCCACCTGTTCGGCGAACCGCGCGCCATCAAGGAGCAGGTGCTGGCCGAAACCGACCCACCCGCCGGATTTATCAAATCCACCCTGCCCCAGATGCGCAGACGGGCCTGATCCAGCTTTTCCTTTCGACCCGCAACCGTTAAACAGCGCCTGTCTGTCTTATTGCGCGCGAGTTTTCCATGCCCCATCCAGAACTGCTGACCGGTCTGTCCAATGTCGCCGATCGTTACGACGCCCTGTTCTGCGACATCTGGGGCGTGCTGCATAATGGCCGCCAGCATTTTCCGCCCGCCTATGACGCGATCCGGCGCTTCAAGGAGACGCGCGGGCCGGTCATTCTGATCTCCAACTCGCCGCGGCCGCGCGACAGCCTGATCGAACAACTGGCCTCGCTCGGCATCCATGAGGACGGCTTTTCCGAAGTCATTTCCTCCGGCGACGCCACGCGCGAATATTTGCGCAAATTCGCCGCCGAAGGTCCGGCCTGGAAGCTCGGCCCGGAGCGCGACAATGTCATCTATGACGGCATCGACATCGCCCTGACGACGCGCCCGGAAAAGGCGGCCTTCATCTCCTGCACCGGCCTGTTCGACGACGAGAACGACACGCTGGAGCAATATACCCATGCTCTCAGCCGCGCCGCCGAACGCAAACTGGTGATGATCTGCGCCAATCCCGACAAGGTGGTGCAGCGCGGCGACAAGATCATTCTGTGCGCCGGTTCGCTGGCCGATCTGTACGCCAGCCTCGGCGGTCCGGTCATTATGGCGGGCAAACCGTATGCGCCGATCTACGATCTCTGCTACGCTGCCTGCGAGCGTCTGACCGGCCAACCGCACGACAAACGCCGTATCCTCGCAGTCGGCGACGGCCTGCCCACCGACGTGCTGGGCGCCAATGGGCAGGGGCTGGACCTTCTGTTCATCGCCGCCGGCATCCATGCGCTCGAAGCCACGGATGAGGCCGGAAAGCTCGATCCGCTGCGTCTGAAGGCCCTGCTCGACGTGCAGACCGCCGAAGCCAGATATGTCGCCGACGCCCTGCGCTGGTGAACCTCACCACTCCTTGCGATAGACGATAAAGCCGGTGCGGCGCGCGATCTGGTCGTAAAGACGGCGCGCCACGCGATTCGTCTCCTGCGTATGCCAATAGACGCGCCCGCAGCCGCGCGCCTGCGCCGTCTCATAGGCGGTGGTCATCAGCGCCCGCCCGACGCCGCCGCGCCGCGCGCTATCGGCGACATAGAGATCCTGCACATAACAGACCTCGCCCGACGCCGAGGTGCTGAGGTGAAACACCAGATGGGCCAGCCCGCATAGGTTTTCGCCATCGGTCGCGACCAGCGCCCGCACCAAGCCGTCCGGCTGGGTCAGACGCGACCAGAGCGTCCGCGTCACGGCTTCCGGCAAAGCCTTGGCGCCGCTGCGGCCATAAAAGGCGTTGTAGCCGTCCCATAATGTCCGCCAACCGGCGTAGTCGCCGCTGTGGATGTCGCGCACCCTCGTCCCGACCATCATCCTCATTCCCGTCAACGCGAAAGGACGCGAAAGCCTCCCGGCCATCGCGTCCTGCGCACCATCACAAATCTTTCCTAACCCTCTGACGGGGTTGTGGATGTCGTATCTGTCTTAAAGTCTTAGTCGAACAGGGCGTCGATATCGTCCTGCGAATTCGTCTTGTTCAGGTCTTCGGGCGACATGTCGAACAGGGCGTCGATATCGTCCTGGGAATTGCCGGCCTCTTCCGCCGCAGGCGCGGGCGTCGGAACGGGTTTGGCTTCGGCCTTGGGCTCCGGCTGGGGCGCAGCCTTGACCTCAGGCTTGATCTCCGGTTGCGGCGCTTCGACCTTGGCCGCCGGGGCTTCCGGCGCCTTATTGGCCAGAGCGTCCGGCTTAACCGGGCTGTCCATGGCGGGCGCTTCGTCGAACATGGCGTCGATGGCGTCCTGCTTGGTTTCCGGCCCGCCGATGGCCGGACCGTTCAGCAGCAGGTCGCGACGGCGCTTTTCTTCCGCGGAGACCTCGCTCGGATCGGCGTCGTCAACGCCCAGCGTGCTGGCCAGGCGACCGACGCGCTCCTCGATCTGCTTGAGGACGCCGACGACCTTCGACACGCGCTGGCCGGTAATGTCCTGAAACGAGCAGGCCTCGAAAATCTTCATGACCTCGTCATCGACCATAGCCTTATAGGCTTTAGGATCGCTGATGTCGGCGCCCATAATGGCTTCCGCCGAATTCATGATGGTGTGGGTCGCCGCCTCGGTGTCGCGGGTAATAGCTTCCAGTTCGGCGCCCGCCGTCGGAATGCGCTCCTGCGAAATGTCGTGCGGACGCATTTCACGGATCTCTTCCTTGGCCTTGGCGATATAGCCCGCAATAATGCGAAACTCGTCCGACCGGCGCTTGTCCAGCTTCTGGAAGAAGCCGCGCATCAACGCGACCAGCGCTTCGGACTGCTGCATCAGATTGATCAGCTTGGGTTCGAGTTCGCCAACCGGAACCGAAGCGAAATCGATTCCGTCACGTTCGTCCCTATTTTCTGCCGGCAGAGCCATAGTAAACCTACAAAAAGGAAAGTCAGACAGGGACTTAGAATTCACCCAGAACGGCGGTGATCTTCTGCTTCAGAGTCGCCGCATTAAAAGGTTTAACAATGTAATTGTTAACGCCGGCTTTCTTGGCGGCGATGACGTTCTCGGTCTTGCTCTCGGCGGTGACCATAATGAACGGCGTACGGCGCAAAACGTCGTCGGCGCGGACCTTGAGCAACAGCTCGTAGCCCGTCATCGGTTCCATATTCCAGTCGGAGATGACCAGGCCGTAGGAGCCCTTCTTCATCTTGTCGAGCGCCTCGGTGCCATCCGAAGCTTCCTCGACATTCTCAAAGCCCAACTGCTTGAGCAGATTGGAAATGATCCGGAGCATGGTCTTATAATCGTCAACCACCAGCACCGGCATGGACATATCGATGGCCATGTTGTAACGCCCCACTTATTCTAAGTGAACCCGCAAGAGGCAGGCCCTTCTTTCAAGACAGGGCCAGTATGCGGCGAACACGCTAAATTCAGGTTAAGAGCGAT
>DATMTF010000320.1:0-3538 GCA_035565015.1 Asticcacaulis sp.
GGACGCATCGGGCGGCCCGTCGGGCAGGCCGGACAACGATACGACCGGCAATCCGCGCACCTTCCAGGTCGGTCTGAAATACAGGTGGTAGCCTGACGAGACGCGGGCGCAGTCTCCTCCCGGCGCCCGCATCTGCACCGAGTCCAGACGTCAGGCCCGTCTCAGGGCGCGCGACCCCCAGTTGGCGCGCCCTGATCTTTTTTTGTGTATTTGCGAGACACGTCACACCATGGCTTCGCCCAGACCCGTTCGCAGCATCGTCATCGTCGGCGGCGGAACCGCCGGCTGGATGACGGCGGCGCTATTGGCGCGCGCCATAGGCCCGCTCTATACGATCCGGCTGGTCGAATCCGAGGAGATCGGTACGGTCGGGGTGGGCGAGGCGACCATTCCCGGCCTGAAAATCTTTAACGCCCTGGCGCAGGTCGATGAGACCGAAATGCTGCGCCGAACGATGGCGACCTACAAGCTCGGCATCGAATTTGTCGACTGGCGCGAAAAGGGCCATAGCTACATCCACGGCTTCGGCAAGATCGGCGCCGATCTGATGTGGCTGCACACCCATCAACTGTGGCTGGCCCTGGGCGGCGAGGCGGCGATGGGGCCGCTCGATCATTACAGCCTCAATGCGCGCATGTGCCGCCTGAACCGTTTCTCTCCGCCCCAGCCGCGCGGCGAACACGCTATATTGGCCGATATCGACTACGCCTACCATTTCGACGCCAGCCTCTATGCGCGCTACCTGCGCGAACTGAGCGAACAGCGCGGCGTCGAACGCATCGAAGGCCGCATCGACCGCGTCGAGCAGAACCCGGAAACAGGTTTTGTCGAGGCCGTGGTCCTGCAATCGGGCGCGCGCGTGGCGGGCGATCTGTTTATCGACTGCTCCGGCCTGCACGCCTTGCTGATCGACAAGACGCTGAAGGTCGGCTTCGACGACTGGTCGCACTGGCTGCCCTGCGACCGGGCGTGGGCCTTGCCGGGCCGGTCTGATGGCGAGCTTTCCCCCTATACGCGGTCGACCGCGCGCGAGGCGGGCTGGCAATGGCGCATCCCGTTGCAGCACCGCACCGGCAATGGCTATGTGTTTTCCAGCCAGTTTATCGACGAGCAGTCGGCGGGCGACGCCTTGCGCGCCGATATCGGCGATAAGGCCCTGGCCGAGCCAAAACTGATCCGTTTCCGCACCGGCAGGCGCCAGCGCGCCTGGGAGAAGAATGTCGTCGCCATCGGCCTGTCCTGCGGTTTTCTGGAGCCGCTGGAATCGACCTCGATCCACCTGATCCAGACCGGCGCGCTCAAGCTTCTGGCCCTGTTCCCGTCCGGCGGGATCACGAAGGCCCTGATTGACGAATACAACGCCCAGATCGACTTCGATTACGTCACCGTGCGCGACTTCCTGATCGCGCATTACAAGGTGACGCGCCGCGACGACAGCCTGTTCTGGAACTATTGCCGCCATATGGATATTCCCGACAGCCTTAAACACCGGCTGGCGCTGTTCAGGGACTCAGCGCGCTGGTTCCGACACGGCGGCGACGAATTGTTTTTTGAGGAAAGCTGGGTTCAGGTGCTGATCGGGCAGGGGATCGAGGCTGGCTATGACCGCAATGTCGACCTGATACCGCGCGATGACCTTCTGGCGCATATGAACGAGGTGCGCCGGACCATCGACGCGCTGAGCCGCGACATGCCCCGCCATGCGGATTACATAAGGAAAAGGCTGAATGGTTGAAGGCGTATCCCGCAGGGTCTGGTTGAGCGGCGCGGCGGCGAGTGTGACCCTGCCCGGACTGATCGCCTGCGCGCGGGCGCAGCAGGCCGTGTCCGTCGCGCCGAGGGCGTTCGATCCGGTTTTATCCGAGCTGCACCGGCGGACCTTCGATTATTTCTGGCAAAGCGCCGACCCTGATACGGGCCTGCATCCCGACAACTGGCCGAATCCGAACTTCTGCTCGATCGCCGCGACCGGCTTCGGTCTGACCGCCAATGTGATCGGTGCGCAGTCCGGCTATGTCAGCCGCGCCGAAGCCTCCCGCCGCTCGCTTCTGACCTTGCAGACCCTGTGGGGCGCGCCGCAGGGGCCGCAAGCCTCCGGCGTCAGCGGCCATAAGGGCTTCTTCTACCACTTCCTCGACATGAAGACGGCCCTGCGCTTCAAGACCTGCGAATTGTCGAGCGTCGATACCGCCCTGATGATGGCGGGGGCCTTAACCTGCGCGGCCTTTTTCGACGGCGAGGACGAAGTGGAGATCCGCCGTCTGGCGCAGGCGCTTTATGACCGCATCGACTGGACCTTCATGGAGCGCGACAGCGGCCTGATCAGCATGGGCTGGCGCCCGGAAAGCGGACTGATCGCGCGCAACTGGGACCGCTATAATGAGGGCATGCTGGTCTATCTGCTGGCGCTCGGATCATCGACGCATCCAATCCGGCACGACGCGTGGGCGAACTGGATGAAGACCCTGCCTTCATGCTGGGGCGAGAATTTCGGCCAGACCTATCTCGGCTTTTCGCCCTTGTTCGGCCATCAGTACAGCCACGTCTGGTATGATTTCCGCGGCATTGCCGACGCCTTTATGCGGTCGCACGACAGCACCTATTTCGACAATTCGCGCAAAGCCACCCTGGCGCAGCACACCTATGCCCTGCAAAATCCCGGCGGATTCAAGGATTATGGCCCCGTCTGGGGCCTGACCGCCTGTCAGGGGCCGGGCTATATCAAAGCGAATGTCGATGGTCGCGAGGTTCAGTTCAACGGCTATGGCGCGCGCGGAATTCAGGACGGCGACAACGAATCCTTCGACGACTGCACGATCGCCCCGACCGCCGGGATCAGCTCCATCGTCTTCACGCCGGAGCTGTCGACCGCGCTCGTTCATACATTGCGCGAGCGTTATGGCGACGAGATTTACGGTGATCTCGGCTTTGTCGACGCCTTCAACCCCAGCTTCCCGCCCGATCTGAAACCGGAGGAGGGCCATGTCGCGCCGCGTGCGGGCTGGGTCGCCAAGGGCTTTCTCGGCATCGATCAGGGGCCGATCCTGTGCATGCTGGAAAATTATCGTTCGGGTCTCGTCTGGGATCTGATGTGCCGCAGCGCCTTTTCCGGTCCCGGCGTGCGCCGCGCTTTCCGGCTGGCGGGCTTTCAACCTGTCAGAGCCGAGGGCGTCTGGCTTAAGGCGTGAGGTGGTTCATGAAACAGCTTTCTCTCTTTATCACCTTCGCCGCTGCGATTTTTTTAAGCGCCTGCGCTACAATCCCGGCGCAAAACCTGCCGCGCGGCCCGGTTGCGGGCGTCGTCGACATGCCGGACGGCTCGAAAATCAACTACATCACCGATATTCCGCCCGCCTGGCATGGCGGCAAGGCGCCGGTGATCATCTTCCTGCACGGATCGGGCGAGGCGGGGGCGGACCCGATGACTGTCGTGGGGCCGGGGCCGTGGGCCTACGCCAAGGCGCACCCGGATTTTCCCTTCATCATATTGGCCCCGCAGCAGCCCGCCGACATCGAATGGGATCCCAAGCGGCTGAAG
>DATMTF010000321.1:0-3392 GCA_035565015.1 Asticcacaulis sp.
CGATTCCAAGAATGCGGGCAGCCGGACGCTTGGCGTCAACGCCGGCTACACGGTCAATGACGGCAACAGCGGCGGCAACTACACAGTGACGACGCAAACCGCTTCTGGGACGATCGACAAGGCGGCCCTGACTCTGGCGGCGGCGACGGATACGAAGACCTATGACGCAACGACGACCTCGACGGGCGCTGTCGGCGTAACGGGCCTGCAGGGCTCGGACACGGTGACGGGGCTCAGCCAGTCGTTCGACTCGAAGAACGCCGGTTCGCGCACCCTGTCGGTTGGCGGCGGCTACACGGTCAATGACGGCAACAGCGGCGGCAACTATACGGTGACGACGCAGACCGCTTCGGGGACGATCGACAAGGCGGCCCTGACCCTGGCGGCGACGACGGATACGAAGACCTACGACGCCAGCACCAGTTCGACCGGTTCGGTCGGCGTAACGGGCCTGCAGGGCTCGGACACGGTGACGGGGCTGAGCCAGTCGTTCGATTCGAAGAATGCCGGTTCGCGCACGCTCAGCGTCAGCGGCTATACTGTCAATGACGGCAACAGCGGCGGCAACTATACGGTGACGACGCAGACCGCTTCGGGGACGATCAACAAGGCGGCTCTGACCCTGGCGGCTGTGACGGATGCGAAGACCTATGACGCGACGAACAGTTCGACCGGTTCGGTCGGTGTAACGGGCCTGCAGGGCTCGGACACGGTGACGGGTCTTAGCCAGGCGTTCGATTCGAAGAATGCCGGATCGCGCACGCTCAGCGTCAGCGGCTATACTGTCAATGACGGTAATAGCGGCGGCAACTATACGGTGACGACGCAAGTTGCTTCGGGGACGATCAATAAGGCGTCTCTGATGGCAGGTCTGACCGGTTCGGTCGAAAAAATCTACGATGCGACCACGGACGCGGATCTGACCAATGCCAACTATGTCCTGTCCGGCGTGCTCGGTTCCGACAAGGTTGCGCTGAACGATCCTGCGCACGGCGTTTACGCCAGTCAAAACGTCGGTTCCGGTCAGAAGGTCAGCGTCTCCGGCATCGCCCTCACGGGGCAGGACGCCGGAAACTATACTGTCAATACTTCGGCTTCGGCCAATATCGGCGTAATTGATCCGCGTCCGATCACGGTAGCGGCGGACGACCTCGGCAAGATTGTCGGCGCCGCCGACCCGGCTTTGACCTGGAAGCTGACCTTCGGCGATCTGGTCGGCGGCGACGCGGTCACCGGCAGCCTGATGCGCAACGCCGGCGAAAATCCGGGCGACTACGCCATTACCCAAGGTTCGCTGGCCGTGTCGTCGAACTATAAGGTCACCTTTGTCGGCGCGACCTTCACCATCACGCCCACTGGGCTGCAAAACCAGCCCGTCGTCAATGTGGTGCAGAACACGCCGCCGCCACCGCCGCCGACGTCAACAGATAACGGCTCCGGCGCCAACTCCGGAGATTCAGGAGCGGGCGGCTCGGGTTCGGACGCATCCGGCGATAATGGGTCTGGCCAGAATTCAAGTGACCAGAATTCAGGTGGACAGAATACTGCTGATGGCCAGAGCGCAGGCGGGCAAGGCGTCGGCGGCGGCAATGAGAATGCGACCGATCCGAACGTCCATCACGGCTCGTCGTCGTCCGGCACCTGCGTCACCGGAGAAGCCTGCTCGAACCAGCCCTATCCAGGCAATCAGCAATTCTCCTCCTATGTCAGCTTCCTGAGTCACTAATCATGCCCTCCATCAAGACCTTCCGCCGGGCCGCCATCAGCCTGTCTCCGCTGCTGCTGGCCGCCGCCCAGGCGCCGGTTCAGGCGCACGCTCAGGCGATAGAGCGACACCTGCCGGAAACCCCGCAGGTCACAACAAAGGCGCTGGTCACCCCAAACGCCGTACCGAACGATCAGGACGCCACCCCGATCGGTCCGGCGCTGACCTCCATCGTGCTGCTGGGACCGGTCGAAGCTGCGCACGACGGGGCCGCGCCGGGCGTCACGGTCGGCGATGTGGACCGGTTGCGCGTCGACGCGGCGCGGGCCGACATCGCGGCGCGCCTGAGGCCGTTTCTGGGCCAGCCCGTGTCGCGGAAGCTGATTGCCGAAGTCGAGGCGGCCGTCGCACAGGATTACCGCGACCTGAACTACCCGTTCGTCTCCCTGTCCACACCCGAGCAGGAAATCGACAAGGGCGTGCTGCAGGTGCGCGTCATCGAATTCCACGCGGGTGACGTTTCGGTCAAGGGGTTGAATGACGCAGACGCCGCCTATGTGCGCTCTAAAATCGCGCTCCAAACGGGCGACGCCATCAATGCTCGCGAACTGACCTACGATCTGAACGGCCTTAACCGTTATCCGTTTCGTCAAGTGCAGGCCGCCTTTACGCCGGGCGCGGCGCTCGGCGAAAGCAACCTGCTATTGAGCGCGCGCCGGACCCGCCCTTGGCAGGCCTATGGCGGTTATGGCAATGACGGCTCGCCTTCCTCCAGTTTCGACCGTTATTTCCTCGGCGGCGCGGTGGGCGGCCTGCTGGGCCGCGACAGCGTGCTGTCGATGCAGGCGACAGCGTCGCGCGACGTCATGGCGGGCGACAAGCATCCGCATTATCAAAGCGTGGCGTTGAACTACGCGCTTCCCGTTGGGCGGCGCGGCCTGATCGAGGCGTCGGCGGATACGGTCGAGACGTATCAGACCGCGGATCCCTTCATGGTGCGCTTGCAGGCGACCGAAGGCAGCCTCGGCTATCGCTTCGCCTTGTCGAAACTTTATGGCGATCGCGGCCTGACCGACGCGCGCTTCGGCCTTGAGGCCAGCCGCCAGACCGGCACGACCTATTTTGCTAATGTCAATATCTACGAAGTCTCGGTGGAGTCCTACAAGCTCTATATCGGCCTGCATCACGCCGTCAGCGACGCTGTCGGCGCGGCGAACTGGGATATCAGCCTGCATATGAGCCCCGGCGGTGTGACCGACGCCAACAGCGCCGCCCAGGCCTATCTCTATTCGCAGGGGCGTCTGCCGGGCGCTACCTACAGCTATCTGAGCGGAAGCTATAACCGCGTCACCGCTCTGGGCGGCGGCATGAACCTGAAGACGCAGGTTTTCGGGCAGTACACGCCGGTCGCCCTTCCGCGCACCGATCAGGCGGGCCTCGGCGGCGCCTATCTCGTACGCGGCTACAGTCTCGACAATGGCGCGGTCGATACCGCATTGATTGTACGCAACGAACTGCACCTGCGCGGCGCGGACTGGAAAGGCGGCGGAATCGATCCTTACGGCTTTGTCGATCTGGGCCACGGGCGCGACAATTATACGCGCGCCAACACCGATCTGGCCGCTTTGGGCGTGGGCGCCAATGTGCGCCTGCTTCGCCATGTCGCACTCAAAATCGACGCCGCCAT
>DATMTF010000322.1:0-5597 GCA_035565015.1 Asticcacaulis sp.
ATTGCGCCCAGAGCGAATTTCGTCATTTCACGCTCGCCCAATGCGATAATCGAATTATTTACCGCAAAGTTTAACAATAATCTAAGCCGGAACGCAGATAATGCCCGAAACTGACCAGGTTTGCGATGATCAGCATGGACGTTTACGAGGTGCATATACATCCGGCGGCGCTGGATGCGACGGTGAAGGCGGACGGCGTCGAACGCCGCATTGCGCTTGAAACCGCGGTAAAAGCGCTGCTGGACCCGCATCCCTGGCGATTGTGCGCGCGCGATCCGTCATCGCCGGACAGATATATCATCCTATGCGACCTGGCGGGACTGGCGCGGCTGCAATGGCGCGACATCGAAGCGGGCGCGCTCTGGATCGCCAGCCATCGTCGCCTGGATGCGGCTCAGCAGGCGCGCTACCGTGACAAGCTCGGCGCCCTGCCCTGGGACAATATCAAGGTGTGAAAACATCCTTGCCGTCGCCGTCGCGCCGGTCGCGCCCCACCCTGATCTGCTCATGGATGCCGGATATGGTCTCGTAGGGATCGATTTCTAGCAAAACGCACAGGTCGATGAATTCGATCAGATCGACCCGCCGCTCGCAGGTTTCAATCTTGGCGACGATGCTCTGATGGCGGTTCCAGCGACGGGCCAGCTCATACTGGCTCCAGCCCAAGGCGTTTCTCGCTGCAACCAGATCGCTAATGGCCATCTTGTAGTACGCATTGGCAATAGATTTGGTCGGGCGGCTCAAAGTGACCTCTGGCGCAAGAATCGGTCTTCATCATAGGCGCACTTTTACTGGAATGCGAACTTCGGATCGACGCGCGCTCCGGTATCGCGTCCTTTACGCTTTCGGCGCATTCGCCGCCGGGTCGCGCCTGTCCGTGTCGTGCTTGTCCTTGCGGCGGCGCCCCAACAGCATCCGCCCTTCCAGATGCGCGCGCAGGGCGCCGTAATAGGCGCGCAGAAAATGCTCATCGCTGGGTCGGTCTTCAATCCGCAACGGCTCGCGCCAGTCGATGCGCGTCTTGATGCGCTCGGCGACCGCGCGCATGACGGCGGGCTTGCGTTCGCGCAGCACCTGCTCCAGAACCTGCAGCTCCATCTCGCCATAGGCCAGTTGCTCCTGCGTAAAGGTCAGCCCGTTGCTGCGATCCAGCTCCATATCGACCAGATCGTAGCTGAGCATCGCCTTCGGCATATGCACGACACGCGTCCCGGCCAGAAAATCGCCTAAGCGCGCCTGGTCGCGGTTGAAAAGCGGCAGCAGCACCAGCCCGATCGCCCAGATCGCCGCTATCCAGCCAAACCACGACTTATGCTGCATGAAGGAGACGATCAGCGTCACCGGCAGGAACAGCTCGACCTCGCGCATGGCGTTGCGGGTAAAGATGGCTGCGGGGGTCAGCCTGCCGCCGTCATGGGCGATGACGCGCAGTTTCAGCGCGCGCTTACCCGGCGTCGCCGCGCGCCGCCCCATCTCGAAGGCCATGAAATAGCCGGAGCGGATAAAGAAGAAAAACGCCATGGCGAAAATGGCGAGGATGCTAAGCGTCGTATAGTGCTTGCCGTCGAACAGGCCGCGCAGCGGCATGGCCAGCAGCAGGATCATGACGATCACCGGCAGCACGATGATGATGATCAGGTCGATCAGAAGCGCGCCGACGCGCTCGCCGAAGCTGGCGCGCACAAACGGCAGTTGCACGCCTTCCGGCGTCGTCACCTGCATGACCGAGCGCGCGCCGTCGCCCCAGGCCGCATCGGCCATCAGGTCGCGGCGGACCTTATCCGCTTTAGGTTTTTTCGCCATCGCCCTCCCCCTTGGCTTTGCGCCCGGCGAATGTGAAATAGAGACACCACAAGGTCAGCATGGTCAGGCCGCAGCCGATGCGCGCCCAGGGATCGAGAATGGTCTGGCGGCCAATCCCCTCCCAGCAGCCGGCGATGGTCAGCATGATGGCGACGCCGATCATCGCCGTGCCGGTTAGCCGCCCGGCATCGGCCAGAGCCGCTTTACGCGTCTGCGCGCCCGGAAACATGATCTTCATGCCGATATGAAAACCCGCCGCCGCCGCTATCAGCAGGGCGAAGATTTCGGTCGTGCCGTGGATCGTCAGCCAGGCCGCAAACGCGAACCCCAGCCCCTTCTGCGCGAACAGCCACACCATCGCCCCCATGCTTACGCCGGTGTAGAGCGTCAGCGCAAAGGTCGGCAGACCGAAGACGGCGCCGAAGGCGAAGCAACTGATCGCCACGCGGGTATTGTGCGTCATCAGAAAGACCGCAAACGGCGGCAGCATGGCGTTGCTGGGGACATCGCCCTTGCCCAGCGTCTTGGCCAGATCCTTGGCGGAAGCCGACAGGTCGCGCCCCTGCGACTGACCGCCGACCAGAACGTCGTACCAGCTCGGATCGTGCGCGCACATCGCCCACCCAACGATAAAGCCGACCACCACGGTGAGAAAGGCGAAGGCCAGTTCTTTGCGCAACCGACGCACCGCCACCGGCCAGCCGTCGATGAAGAAGTCCTTCAACACCGTCTTGAGCCGCGTCTGCGGCCCGTAGATGAAGATATAGGCGCGCGCGCTCAAGGCCTGCAGATAGGTGACCAGGTTGCGGTCCAGCGAAATCGACTGCGCCATGCTTAAGGACGACACTGCCGAACGGTAGAGCAGAGGCAGATTCAAAAGGTCTTCCGCCGACAGGGATTTCAGGCCGGATCGATCCACCTTGTCGAGCTGACGCGACAGAGCCTTCCAGTCGCCCTCGCGCGTCTCGCGGAACTTCTGGCTTTTCAGTTGCAGGCCGGATTTGGCGCCATTTGACCGGTCCATGCGCGCTCCTACAATCGGTCGGCGCGTTTCAGCGCCAGATATTTATCGACGATCATGGTCGCCAGGCGTTCGCTTGGCGCCTCCAGCACCTCGACGCCCTGACGGCGCAACTGCGCCAGCACCCGCTCGCGCTGGTTGGCCAGACGGCGCGCAAACACCGCGCGCGTCACATCGTCAGCGTCAGCGGGCGCCTGCTGCATCAGCGATTCGACCACCTCGTCGCCGAAAGCGACAAACAGCACCAGATGCTTTTTCGACAGGCGTTTCAGCGCCTCGATCATCAGGTCGGCGGAAATCTCGTCGATAAAGTCCGAAAAAAGCACGATCAGCGATCGCCGCGCCACCTTGGCGTTGAGATCGGCCAGGGCCAGGGTGTGATTGCTTTCCTCAGTCGTGTCCATCAGCGATCCGAGCTGATATTTCAGCACGTCGAAGCCATGCGTCCCGGACAGGACCGGCCCGACCGGCTGCGGGCGCGCGCCGAAGCTGACCGCGCGGACATGATCGCCGATCTTCAGCCCGGTATAGCCAAGCAACAGTCCGGCATAGATGGCGCGGTCGAGCCGCTTTAACCCCTGCAACGGCTCGCCCATCAGCCGTCCCGTATCGAAGGCCAGGACGATATGATGGTTGCGCTCGGCCTGATATTCGCGCGAATAGAGCTTCATATGCCGCGAGGACGAACGCCAGTCGATGCGGCGGTGATCCTGTGAGGCGTCATATTCGCGCAGGGCGTGGTATTCCGAGCCGTTATAAAGCTGGTTCTGCACCCGGATGCCGTAAATATTGTCGAGCGAGAACAGATTGACCGCATCCTGCTCGACGCCTTTTAAGTCCGGCGTGACGACAATATGCGCGTCCAGCTTCAGCTTCTTCTGGACATGCACGAAGCCCAGCGGCCCGCGCCAGCGCAAGTAGGCCGCCTTGATGTCCGCAGGCCCGCGCGTCATCGCCTTGAGCCGCAGGACGCTTGCGAACCGTCCGTCGGCGTCGCGCGTCAGGTCTTGATTATAGACCGATCCCGCCAGACGCGCGTCGAGATCGAGCCGTAACGCCATCCTCTGCGGCGCATAGCCCTTAAACCTCACGACCAGCGGCGTCTCCAGCTCGCGCCCCAGATCGAGAAAGGGCGGCGCGCGCAGGCTCACAGTAAGCCCCTGCCCCACCGGCGCGAACGCGGCGTCCAGCACTGCGAAGGCGAACAGAACCAGAGCCGCCAGCGGAACCCACGGCCAGACGTCCGGCGCATAGACGCCCACCGCCAGAGCGGCGGGGACGCTCAGTCCGAGCAGAACCAGAAGACGCGGCGCGGGAGAGAAGGCCATATCAGCGCGGAATCTCGATGCGTTCCAGAAGCCGTTGCAGCACCAGATCGACGCTCTCGCCCTCGATCTCGGCGGCGGGCGACAACAGGACGCGGTGGCGCATGCAGGCAGGATACAGCGCCTTGATGTCGTCGGGCAGAACATAGTCGCGCCCGTCCAGCACCGCTCTTGCCCGCGCCGCGCGCGCCAGCAGCGCCCCGGCGCGCGGCGAGGCGCCGACCGACAATTGCGGCGCCTCGCGCGTGGCGCGGATCAGGGCGACGATATAGTCGCGATTGGCCTCGTTCAGCCGCACGCCCGCCACCGTCGCCAGCGCCGCATCCAGAGCCGCGCCATCGACGACCTGACGGATATTATCGAGCACATTATCGCTCGCCTGCGCATTGCCCGCGCCCTCGACGATGCGGCGCTCCTCCTCTAACGACGGATAACCGAGTACGTGCTTGAACAGGAAGCGATCGAGCTGCGCTTCGGGCAGCGGATAGGTGCCCTGCTGCTCGATCGGGTTCTGTGTGGCGATGACGGTGAAATGCGCGCCCAGATCGTGCCGCACGCCATCCAGAGTCACCGCCCGCTCCTGCATGGCTTCCAGAAGCGCCGCCTGCGTCTTGGGCGGGGTGCGGTTGATTTCGTCGGCCAGCAACAGGTCGCAGAAAATCGGCCCCTTGCTCAAGCTGAAGCTGGAGGTCTGGAAGTTGAACAGGTTCGAGCCCAGCACATCGCCCGGCAGCATGTCCGGCGTGAACTGGATGCGCCCGAAGCGCAGCGACAGGGCGCGACAGAAGGCTCTCGCCAAAAGCGTCTTGGCCGTGCCCGGCGGTCCTTCCAGCAGGATGTGGCCGCCGGAAAACAGCGCGGTCAGCATCAGGTCAACCGTATCGGTCTGGCCGATCACGACCTTGCCGATCTCGGTGCGTAAGCCGCCCGCCAGGGATTGAATGTCAGATATGAGCACGGTCTATCTCCGTTTTCCAGGCGTGCAGCCTGCGGGTGATGTCGATCAGTTGATGCACGGTGAGCGTCTTGTCGGCGCTCGCCTTTAACTCCAGATAGCTGTCGCTGGCGCCATGCGCGCGCCCGATGCGGTCGGCCAGTTCGTCCGGCGGCTCATGGCTGGACACCAGCATATAGCCGCGCGATTTCAGCACCAGATCGCGCACGTGCTGGGCGTAGGCGCCCGCCAGTTTCGGCTGTTTCATGGTCAGGGCGAACAGACGCGCTGCATTGTCTGCCAGCAGGCGCACGCCGCGTCCCAGAGCCGCCGCCTCCGGCGCGGGCGCGGGCGGGCCGAAGCGTGAAAACGCCGCCCACATCAGGGCCAGGCCCATGAGCAGCAGACATAGAGGCGCGGCGATATAGGGCGGACGCGCCAGGGTGTGCAGGATGTCATGGTCAAAGCCCATGCCCGCAAAGGTCAGATTGAACACGATGCTGGCCGGACGACC
>DATMTF010000323.1:0-9271 GCA_035565015.1 Asticcacaulis sp.
CACAGGCGATTTGATCTTTATCAATTTGCAAATGTACGTCTGATATCTTCAAGCGGAGGCGCGACTTGCTTATCGCGCGAAAGCGCGTCGCCAGAACGGCTTGAGCGCTTCCAGAACCGTCACGACGATGACCGCCGCCAAGGGCGCCGGACTGAGCGCGACCAGTTGCGGCGGCGTCATGTCGAGCAGGGCGCGCAGCCACGGCGTCGTCAGGATCAGCGTCAGGGAAACCGCAACGCCCAAGACCAGTAGGACGAGCGCTCTGCCGGGCTTGCGGACGGCGGCGACCAAAGATCCCTCATAACTGCGATTGACCAGAACCAGACTGACGAGAACGAGCGTCAGGCTGCAAAATACCAGCATGCGCGCCTGGCTCGCGTCCAGCCATTGCAGGCCGAGGACAAAGATGGCGGCGAGGACGGCGAAACCGACAAGGCCCTGCGCCAGGCCCCACAACAGCAGTCGCCCCGGCAGCAGCGGCGCATCGGCGCGCGCGGGCTTACGGCGCATGACATTGGCTTCGGGCGCCTCGCTTTCGAACACCAGAGAACAGGCGGGATCTATGATAAGCTCCAGCAGCGCGATATGCAGCGGACCCAGTATAACCGGAAGACCGCTGAGGAGGGGCAGCAGCGCCATGCCGGCGATCGGCACATGCACGGAGACGATAAAGCACATCGCCTTACGCAGATTGTCATGAATGGTGCGGCCCAGGCGGATGGCGGTGACGATGGCGCTGAAATTGTCGTCCAGCAACACCAGAGCCGCCGCCTCGCGCGCGACGTCTGAGCCGCGTCCGCCCATGGCGACGCCGATATGCGCGGCTTTGAGCGAAGGGGCGTCGTTGACGCCGTCACCAGTCATGGCGACAATCTCGCCGTCCTTTTTCAGGGCCTCGACGATACGCAGCTTCTGCAGCGGCGTGATGCGCGCGAAAACGCAGCAGTCGCGCGCGGCCTTGGCCAGGGCCGCGTCGTCCATGGCCTGCATCATATCGCCGGAAATGACGGTCTCGCATGGCAAGCCCGCCTGCCGCGCGATGCTGGCGGCGGTGAGGGGATAGTCGCCGCTGATCATGACGACGCGAACGCCAGCCGCGTTGCAGGCCCTGACCGACGCCGGAACATCCTCGCGCAGCGGGTCGGCCAGCCCCGCCAGCCCCAGATAGGCGAAGGTGAATCCTCTTTGCGATTCAGGCAGGAGGCCGTCGTGCCGCGCCCCGGCGATCGCCAGCACGCGCATGCCGTCGCGCGCCATCAGATCGACGGCGCGCATGACCTTGTCCCTTTGCGCATCATCCAGTCCGCACAGGTCGCAGATGGCTTCGGGCGCGCCCTTGGCGGCGATGCGCGGCGTCTCATCGGCGTTTTTCCACACCTGAGTCATCGCCATCAGGTCCGGACGCAGACCATAGGCGCGCACGAGGTCGCGATCGTTTTGCAGCCCCATGCGCCCGGCCAGGGTATGAAACGCCGTCTCCATCGGATCGAAAGGCTGGCTTTCGCTGGCGAGGACGCCGTTCAGGGCCAGGTTGAGAAAGGCCTCGCCGTCCGGCGACGCAGCCGAGCGCCAGATGCGGTCGTCGGGCAGCCGCATCTCCACGACCGACATGCGGTTCTGCGTCATGGTGCCAGTCTTGTCGCTGCACAGCACTGACGCCGCCCCCAGCGTCTCGATGGCGGCGGCGTCGCGCGTCAGCACGCGGGCGCGCGACATCCTCCAGGCGCCCATCGCCGTGAAGATGCTAAGAACCAGCGGAAATTCCTCCGGGATCATCGACATGCCCAGGGCGACGCCGCCGAGCGCAGCGGCCAGCCAATCGCCGCGGAGAAGGCCATACGCCACGAAAACGGCGGCGCATACCCCGGCGGCCAAAAGTCCGAAAATGCGCACAAGACGCCGGGTTTCGCGACGGAGGCGCGGCGGCTCGCGCACGAGTGCGCCCAGACTGCGACCGATCTGGCCGATCTGGCTGTTGAGGCCGGTCGCGGTCACCCGCGCCAGCCCTCCGCCGCGAACGATCAGCGCGCCGCCCCAGACCTTGTCGTCGAGCGTCAAAGCCTTATTCACTGGCGCCGATTCGCCCGTCAGCAGCGATTCATCGGCCTGAAGATCATGGCATCGCAGCAGGCGCGCATCCGCTGCGACGCGTCCGCCTTCCTCCAGCGCGATCAGGTCGCCGCGCGCCACCTCGCGCCCCTCGATCCGTCGCCTGACGCCGTCGCGTATCACCCAGGCGCGTGGACTGGTCATGCGCCGCAGGCTTTCCAGAACGCTCTCGCTGCGCGCTTCCTGGATGATGGCGATGGCGATAGAGACGCTGGTGAAGGCGGACAGAATGGCGGCTTCCAGGCGGCTGCCCAGCAGCAGATAGATCAGGGCCGCCGCCAGCAACAGGCTCACCATAGGCTCGCGAACGACGTCCGCGGCGATCCGCCATACGGCGCGCGCCTCGGAATGCGGCAATTCGTTAAAGCCCTCCGCGCGCAGGCGCGCCACGGCTTCGGCCTCGCTCAGCCCAACCGGCTCCTCCGTGGCGACTTCGATCGTTGGGACGGTTTCGGGCATGATCGTCTCCTGTCCCTTCGCAGACTGTCCTATGTCCCGGCTCTAAGGCTTGATCCCGGTCAATGCGGCGCCTGAATGCATCGCCAGACTTATATCGGATATCGGAAGGCGCAGAATCAGGAGGCGTTATGACCGTCAAATCCATTCTCTGCCCGTATCAGGGCCTCGAATATGAGGCCGCTGCGCTTCAGGAAGCCTGTCGGCGCGCCTCTGCGGCGGGAGCGGAGCTGCGCATCCTCTACATCACTGGCCCCATCGCAGCCTATCCCGATCTTTATGGCGCGGATGTCAGGAAGCTGGAGACCGAAGCGCTCGATGAGGTCGAGCGCGCGCAGATTGCTGCGGAGAGCGTGGTCAGGACGTTTAACCTGCCTTTCAGCGTCGAGCGCCTCGCTGCGTCGGCGCCGACCTTGCCTCGCGTCATATTTTCCTCAGCGACCGTATCGGTTTCCGCCGCTCTGCCGCCGTTCGGACGCGTTTCTGACCTTGTGATCGTCGGTCGCGCGGAGACCGGCCCGGATCAGCACCTCCAGACCGCCGTGACCGCGATTTTAGAAACAGGCGCGCCCGTTCTGGTCATGCCGCCCGCGCCTGCAAAGGCGGCTCTCGACGAAGGCGCGGCTGTTGTGGCCTGGGACGGAAGCCTGCCGTCGAGTCGGGCTTTGCGAGCCGTCGCCGCCCTGCTGCCGTCCGGTCGTCAGGTGCAGCTTCTGCGCATCCGACCGGCGCGCGAGACGTCTCCCGGCGCGGAGTCAGGCGCCGTCGGCTGGCTGGAACTGCACGGTTACCGGGTCCATGTCATCCATAGCGGGCCGTTCGCGGTGACGGCGGCGGAAGCGGTGCTGCGCGCCATCGAGGACATGGACGCCAGCTTGGTTTTCATGGGCGGCTATGGCCACAGCCATCAGGGCGAGATGCTGTGGGGCGGGGTCACGCAACACATGCTTCGGCATGCGCGGACCCCGCTGTGCGTCTGTCACTGAATCCCTGCGTCTCCATTCGACCGATGCGCCATCAGCATGCCGATGGCGATGCCGGACGCCAGACCGGCGGCGGTCGCGGCGGTCAGCGCGACATTAGGATGGGCGATGGCGCTGCGACGCGCCTCCCTGGCGGCGATGCGAAGCGATTGCGCCATGTCCCTGACCTGATGGCGCATATCGGAAATGGCGTGATTATCGTGTTTGCTGGATGTGAAGAACATCGCGCGGCTCCTCTGCTGTGCGGTTGATGTTAGTTTTAGGCCGGCCCGAAGGCCGGGCCTTGATGAGCGTCAAACATGCCTTTTTCAATCCGAAGATCTTCAGACCAGACACGCCGCCAGTTCCCGCAGCAGCGGCGCCTGCGCGGGCGCTATGGCGTCAAGCGCCGCATCGAGCGAAAAATATCTCGCCTGGTCGACTTCCGGGAAGCTGACCCGGCGTCCGGAATGCGGCGGCCATTCCAACTCAAAGTATGAGCGGCATTGCGGCGCGACCAGAAGCGGTCCTCTGAAGGCCCAGGCGTACACGATCTTGCCGCCTTTTTGACGTATGGCGGCGAGCTGCGTGAAAGGCGCGACCGCATCGAGCCCGGTTTCTTCATGAAATTCCCGCCGCGCCGCATCGAGAAGGGGCTCGTCCTGATGTGGCGCGCCCTTAGGCACGGTCCACGCTCCGCGATCGCGTCCGCCCCAATAGGGTCCGCCAGGATGGGCCAGAAAAACCTTCAGGCCCGAATCGTGGTTGTACATCAAAAGTCCGCAACTGACGTTCATGACGCGCCTTCATGCCTGCCGGCTCCAGAGCCTCTGGTTTGCGCGCAAGCGCGGCTGCGCGTCAACTCCCTGACGGCTTCGACGTAGGCGACGGCAATGGCTGCGCCTTCCTGCGCGATCCTCAGCCCGCCGCAAGTCGCACTTCAAACTGGAATCCACCCCCGGCCATGAGATATTCGCCTAAGAAATATTATGAGAAATTAATAGGCGCTACAGGCCACAAATGCCTTATGGGTCGCTTATGCGCCTTATTCGGCTTCGGCACATATCTCTTACGCGCGTTGTTATAGCTTCAGTTTCTGACAGTAAATTCCGTAGTCAAGTATGAGGATAAGGTCATGGCCATCTCAAGCGTGCACTTTGAGCCGACCACACAAGCCTATGGCGATCTCAATGTCGTAACGTCACCGCAGAATATTCTGCATATCGACATGTCGGCGCGCCAACGCCGCGCGCTGGTCAATCTGTTGATCGGTCTGGGTTTCGTTCTGGCCTTTGTCGTAGCGTTGAGCGCGCTTTATCTTGGCGACCAGGCATTGTTTACGCACAGCGGCGTCGTCACGGCTTCGCAGCCGCCCGCGACCTATAACGGCATGCCCATCGATTACGACTGAACTTAAAGCTCAACATCAATTTCCATCTGGTCATAGGCCGGTGCGACATTTTCAGGCAATTGCGCGCGCAGCATGTCGTAATCCATATCCTGATGCAGATTGGTCAGAATGGTCAGTTCCGGCTTGACGCGCTCAGCCCACGACAAGGCCTTATCAAGATGCGCATGGGTCGGATGCGGCCTGAGGCGCAAGGCGTCAACGATCCAGACCTTAACGCCTTCCAGAGCTGTAAAACTTTTTTCCGGCATATCGGAAATATCGCTGGAATAGGCGATCGGCCCAAAGCGATAACCGACGGAGCGGATCGGGCCATGCGCCTGATCGAAGGTCAGGACAGGCAGGTCGCCCCCCTCGCCCGCTATGCGCCACGGCGTTCCGTGCGGAGGGATAATATGCGGCTGGCAGATGGCCGGATAGCCGAACTTGCCTTCAAACACATAGCCGAAACGTGAGGTCAGAGTCGCATGGGTGGCGGCGTCCATATAGCCCTGGATCACGCTGTCGCGGCCAAACGTGTAGGCGCGCATATCGTCGATGCCGTGGGTCTGATCGGCGTGATCGTGCGTCCACAACACGGCGTCGAGCTTGCGAACATCGGCGCGGATCATCTGTTCGCGAAACTCCGGCGAGGTGTCCACCACCACTGAGGTCAGCGCGTCCGCCCCGTCATAGACGCCGAGCCACAAGGAGCAGCGTGTGCGGCGGTTTTTAGGATTATCCGGATTGCAGGCGCCCCAATAACCGTCAATGCGCGGCACGCCGGTCGAGCACCCGCAGCCCAGAATTTTAGCGCGTAAGATGCGGTTCATGGGCGCGGTATCCTGTCGAACAGGGTAAAGAAGGCGTCGTCATTGCGCGCAATCGTCTCATCGAGGCTCCAGCCGCGAATGTCAGCCAGCTTGTCAAAGATATAGGGAACGAAGGCCGGTTCGTTGCGGCGTCCGCGCATCGGGACCGGCGCCAGATAAGGACAGTCGGTCTCGACGATAATGCGGTCGGCGGGCATGTCGCGAATAACGGCGCGCACCTCATCGGCGGCCTTGAAACTGGCTATGCCGGAGACTGAAAACCATGCGCCGAGCGTCGCGCACCGCCGCGCCAGCTCCGCGCCGCTGGTGTAACAGTGCAGCAGCATGCGAAACGCGCCTTTGGCGTATTCGTCTTCGAGAATCTCGCCCATGACGTCATCGGCTTCACGCGTATGCACGACCAGAGGCAGGCCGCTTTGTCGCGCGGCGGCGATGTGGGCGCGGAAGACCTGCGCCTGAACTTCGCGCGGGCTGTAATCATAATGGAAATCCAGCCCGCATTCGCCAATGCCGACCACCTTGTCGGCCTCGGCCAGATCCAGCAGATCGCGCGCCGTCAGGTCCGGGTTTTCGCGCGCCTCATGCGGATGCGTACCAACCGTGGCCCAGATATCGTCATGCGCTTCCGCCAGGGCGTAAACCGCGTCAAAGTTCGACACCCGGTCGCAGATGTTCAGCATCAGCCGCACCCCCGCCGCGCGGGCACGCGCAATCACCGCATCCCGGTCCTCGTCGAATTGCGGTGCATGCAGATTGACGTGAGAATCAATATATTGACGTGAAGACACAAAATCTACCAAACGACTTTAAGAAACTTTAGATAATTCATTATATATAGACCAGAAATAGTCGGAACGATCCAGGTTGACCGCTTCGGTTTCGCCCACCGCCTGACTGAGTTTCGACCACAGTTGCGCCAATCCCTGGCCTTTTTGCGGCGTTTCGGCGCTCAGGGCGCGTTCATGCACGCGGTCGGCCAGACACGCCATGAAGGTCGCGAATTTCTGCGCGCCGTTATTCTTGGCCGAATTGGCCTTGAAGCTCGCAGCAGCAGTGATCAGGTCTCCGCGCGGCGGTAAGGGGTGGCTGAGCAGCCGCTCGGCGAAGACGTCCATCTCCAGCGCGCCCTCCTCCAGCAGAGACAAGGCCCGGCCCGGCGCGCCATGCGCAAGATGTACAAGCCGCGTCAGATCGTCCTCATCCAGTTCAACGCGCGCCTGCACGAAGGTCCGCACCTGCGCATCGGTCCACGGCGTAAATGTCAGGCGGCGGCAACGCGAGCGGATCGTCGCCAGCAGCCGTCCGGGCGAATGCGAAATCAGGAACACAATGCCCTTGTGCGGCGGCTCCTCAAGGATCTTCAGCAAGGCGTTGGCCGAGTTGATATTGAGATCATCGACCGAATCGATGATGCAGACGCGATAGGCCGAGCGCGACGGCGCTTTGGAGAAGAACTCGCCGACCTCGCGCACGGCGTCAACGCTGATCGACTTCTTCAGCCGCCCGCCGTCCATCTCACGCTCCAGCACCAGCAGGTCGGGATGGGTGGCGGCGGTGATCAGCCGCACATCGGCATCGTCGGGCGCCATGCCGAGCGCGCCGTTGCGCGGATCGCGCTGACGGCCCATCAGGAAGCGCGCGCAGCGAAAAGCGAAGCTGGCCTTGCCCAGCCCCTGCGGGCCGCACAACAGCCAGGCGTGATGCAGCCGCCCCTTCTCGAACGCTGTCGCAAAAGCGCGGTCGAGCGCTTCGCCGTGTTCATAGGCGAAGGTTTCGCGCGGCGTCGGCACGGGCGAAGGCTCGCTCATGTCCGGCGCCCCAGATCGGGAAAGGCGGCGACAACAGACGCCCAGACCTCTGCGGCGATGGCCTCAATCGTGCGGTCGGCGTCGAGGACGCGATAGCGCTGCGGCAAGGCGTCCGCGCGGCGCAAAAAGCCGTCGCGCAGGCGGGCGTGGAAGGCCAGACCCTTCGATTCAAACCGGTTTTCCATATCGCCGCGCGCCTGCGCCCGCGTCAGCCCGGCTTCGGGCGGCATGTCCATGACGAGGACTAGATCGGGCTGCGTATCGGCGACCACGGCGGCGTCGATCTGCTCGATCAGTTCCGGCGCCACGCCTCCGCCGGCGCCCTGATAGGCGCGCGACGAATCGGCGAAGCGGTCGCTGACCACCCAGGCGCCGCGCGCCAAAGCCGGACGGATGACGGTTTCAAGATGGTTGCTGCGCGCTGCATACATCATCAGCAGTTCGCTCATCGGCGACCAGCGCCCCGCCTCGCCGCGCACCAGCAGGTCGCGCAGGGCTTCTGCGCCCGGCGATCCGCCCGGTTCGCGCGTCGAGACGACCTCCAGCCCGGACTCGCGCAACCGGGCGACCAACGCCTTCAATTGCGTGGATTTGCCAGCGCCCTCGCCGCCCTCAAAGACGATGAAGCGCCCGCGATGGGGGTCTGATGCGTCGATCTTGCTCACCTTGGCAGATAGACCGGTTTTCGGCGTAATTCTCAAGCGTAAAGTGCGCCAAATTTAATCGGCGTGGGCCAGTATGGCATCGCGAAAACCGGCGTCGATGGCCGCTTGCCGGTGGCCTTCGGCGACCGAGGCGCCCTTGAACGGGCCGAGATAGACGACGTAAAGATCGCCGCGCTTGTCGATACGGGCGGCGTCGATGCGGTCCTGCGCGCGTTCGGCGTTGTCCTTCTGCGAAAAGGCGCCCAGTTGCACCACATAGCGCGCATCGTCGCTCTCGTCTGCGGCGCTGGCGGTATAGGCCGGAGTCGCGGTCATGCGGTCGGCGGGGCCGAGCCATTTGATGCGCACCCGCGCCGTGCCGGAGGCGTACACGCCCAGAGCCTTGGCGGCGCCGCGCGACAGGTCCATGACGCGGCCATCGACAAACGGGCCGCGATCATTGACGCGCACCTGGATGGTGCGGCCATTGTCGAGATTGGTGACCTCGACGACGCTGGGCAGGGGTAAAGTCTTGTGCGCAGCGGACAGGCCGTCAGGATTGAAGACCTCGCCGTCCGCTGTGCGCGTGCCGGATTCCTCGGCGTACCATGAGGCGACGCCGGTTTCGGTATAGCCCTTGTCGGGAATGTCCGGATAATAGGTCTTGCCGCGCACGGTGTAGGGGCGGAAATTGCCGGAATTATACTGCGGGTTTGACGCCACCTGCGGCCCGCCGGGGCCGACGCTGTACCGCGGCCCGGAAACGCAGCCCCCCAAAATCGCCAGCAAAACCAGCGGCGACAGCCGGACAGCTAAGGTAATATCTGAACCGTTCCGCCCGGACATAGCGCGACTTTCCACTCGATTTCCGCATTTTGCAGACCTTATAGCCTAACACGCATGTGCAAAAGCTTGGTTAAAATACGTCAACCCTGTTTCGGATTTCACGCCCTGCCCTGTGGCGGCTTCCTGCGCCTTCCACTCAAAGCTGGACAGGTGGGTTGGAGGTTTAAGGCAGCGGTCTTGAAATGAGGCTTTGCGGGAGCAAAGCCGAATTCGATGTAGCGCAGCG
>DATMTF010000324.1:0-9931 GCA_035565015.1 Asticcacaulis sp.
ATGTCGGCCAACACCTTCAGCTTCCACCACGCCAAGCACCACAAGGCCTATGTCGATAATCTGAACAAGGCGCTGCCGGGCAGCGAGTTCGAAGGCAAGTCGCTGGTCGAGATCGTCAAGGCGTCGGAAGGCAAGAATCCCGGCGTGTTCAACAACGCCGCTCAGGTGTGGAACCACACCTTCTTCTGGCATTCTATGAAGCCGAACGGCGGCGGCGCGGCCACCGGCAAGATCGCCGACAAGATCAATGCCGATTTCGGCTCGTTCGACGCCTTCGTCGAACAGTTCAAGACGGCGGGCGCCACCCAGTTCGGTTCGGGCTGGGCGTGGCTGGTCCTCGGCGCCGACGACAAGCTGAAAGTCGTCAAGACTCCGAACGGCGAAAACCCGTTCACCAAGGGCGACAAGCCGCTGCTGACCATCGACGTCTGGGAGCACGCCTACTATCTCGACTACCAGAACCTGCGCCCGAAGTTCATCGAGACCTTCCTCGACAAGCTGGTCAACTGGGACTTCGCCAATGAGCGCCTCGACGCGCCGTTGTTTGAAGGTACGAAGTAAAAAAAGCGAGGCGCGGGTTTCGATCCGCGCCTTTTTTGTGTCCTGACGGAGGGGCGAATTTGGCGATCAACAGGTTAGCGAAGCAAGTGGTCGATGAGCTACGCGCGCATGGAAAAACCATCGCCACGGTCGAAAGCTGCACCGGCGGGCTATTGTCCGGCGCCATCACCAGCGTGGCGGGATCGTCGGACGTGTTCGGCTACGGTTTCGTCACCTACGCCAACGCCGCCAAGACCGATCTGGTCGGCGTGCCGGAATATCTGCTGCAAAGCCGCGGCGCGGTCAGCATCGAGGTTGCGGCCAGCATGGCGGAAGGCGGGCTTAAAACGTCAGGCGCCAGCATCTGCGTCAGCATTACCGGAGTCGCCGGTCCCGGCGGCGGCACGGCGGGCAAGCCGGTCGGCACGGTATGTTTCGGCCTGTCCTACCGCGACCCGGAAGACGAGATCGTCACCGTGGCGCAGCGTATGGATTTCGGGGACTTAGGTCGTGACAAGATTCGCGAAAAAAGCGTCGAACACGCGCTGAACGGCGTGCTGGACCTGCTCGCTATCAGGTTTGCACCGGCTTGAGCTTTAAAGCCGCGCGATCCTCAAAACACTTCATCAGCTTCGACACCGCCAGATTGAAATTGGCCTTGAACAGGGCGTTCAGAATCGGATTGCGGATATCCAGCTCCATATCGAACGCAATCTGAGCGCCGTTGTCATCCGGCGTAAACCGCCAATGGCCTTTCAGCTTGCGGAACGGCCCTTTGATCAGGCCGATATCGACCGTGCGCTGCGCCGGGTCGCGTACAATCCGCGTCGAAAACGTCTCCGACAACATGCGAAAGCCAACCCCGACATCGGCGTCGAAACGGCTTTCTCCGGACGGCGTAGTCTCGCGATTATAGGCGCGCAGGCGCGTGATCCACGGAATGAATTCCGGATAATGCTCCACATCCCCGACCAGATTCCATAGCTGATCGGCGTCATACGGCAGATGGCGCTCCAGACGAAAGGTCGTCAAAGCCTTAGCCCCTGGCGGCTCTGGCGGCGCGCAGGCGCTCGAAATCCTCGCCCGCATGGTGCGATGAGCGCGTCAGCGGCGAGGACGACACCATCAAAAAGCCCTTGGCGCGCGCAATGGATTCATAGGCCTTGAACTCGTCCGGCGTCACGAAGCGATCGATGGCCGCGTGCTTGCGCGTCGGTTGCAGATATTGACCGATGGTGATGAAATCGACGCCCGCCGAGCGCATATCGTCCATGACCTGCATGACCTCTTCGCGCGATTCGCCTAAGCCGACCATGATGCCCGACTTGGTGAACTGCTGCGGGTCGCGCTCCTTGACGCGTTCCAGCAGGCGAAGGGAATGATAGTAACGCGCGCCGGGACGGATTTTCAGATAGTTGCGCGGCACGGTTTCCAGATTGTGATTGAACACATCCGGCTTGGCGTCGATGACGATCTCCGCTGCGCCGTCCTTGCGCAAAAAGTCCGGCGTCAGGATTTCGATGGTGGTCTTGGGCGATTGTGCGCGAATCTGACGCACCACCTCGGCGAAATGGTGCGCGCCGCCGTCCTGAAGATCGTCGCGGTCCACCGAGGTGATGACGACGTGCGACAGCTTCATCAGCGCCACCGTCTCGCCGACGCGGCGCGGCTCGTCGGCATCCAGCGCATCGGGCAGGCCGGTCTTGACGTTACAGAAGGCGCAGGCGCGCGTGCAGGTGTCGCCCATGATCATGATGGTGGCGTGGTTCTTTGACCAGCATTCGCCGATATTCGGGCAGGCCGCCTCTTCGCACACCGTCACCAGCTTAGCGTCGCGCACAATGCCGCGCGTCTCGTTATAGCCCGCCGAGCCCGGCGCCTTGACGCGCAGCCAGTCCGGTTTTTTCAGGATCGGAGAATCGGGACGCTTCTGCTTTTCAGGGTGACGCAGTTCGCGCTGTCCGGCGGAGTCGCCGCCGATGCGATTGATGACAGTAACCATGATGACGCTTTGATGACGGGCGCAGGCCGCCCTTGGCCTAATTGGTCTTTTTGCCCGTCAAGATCAAGTCACAATCGGCAACCTTTTACGCCAGATGGGCGTAGGCTTGTGATGGAATCTGCCGTAAGTTCCCGCCATGCGCCGCGCTGTCATTTCCGCACTGGTTCTCGCCGCCCTCAGTCTGGGCGCCTGTTCGCATGGCCAGCGCGAGCGCCAGCCGGGGCAGGCGTTTCTCGACAGCCAGATACCGTCCGGACTTGCGCCGCAATATTATCCGCAGGACGGCTTTGTCTGGGCGGGTTATCGCGCGGGCGACCTGCCCGAAGCGCGCTACGGCGTCGCCTCGCCGCCGCTCAACCCCCACGCCGAAGTCCTGATCCTGGCGGACGCCGATTATCCGGCGGAGACCTATTTTGAGCTGACGCGCCAGCTTCTGGCGGCAGACTATGGCGTCTGGCTGTTCGAGCCGCCGGGGCAAGGCGGCGCCGGTCGCTATCTGCTGCAAGGCAACACGATCCACACGCCGGATCGTCATGACGCCGAAAAAGCCGCGACAAGCCTGATCCGCGACGTGATCCACCCGACGCCGCAAAGGCCGCTCTATCTGATCGGCGGCGGCTACAGCGCCATCGAAGCCTTGACCCTTGCCAAAGACCTGAAGGGCCCAGCCTATGCCGGTTTTGCGGCCTTCAATCCCTATCTGGGCGGCGTCATCGCGCCCGGCGGCCTGTGGCATCGCGAGGACGCCCTTCCCGGCTATTGGGGAAGCATCGCGCAAAGCTGGCAGATGCAGAATCCCGATCTTCGCTTGCGTATGAAAAGCGAACGCTGGCGCAAGGAGATGGGCAAGGCGTTCGCCGCGCTTAACGCGCCCCGCCTCAGCCTGTCGGGCAAGGACGCGCCGGTCTATCTTTTCGAGCCTCAGACTGCCGACGCCACGCAGATGCGCGCCGCCAAATCCCTGTGCGCGCATGTCGCCAATTGCCAGATGCGCGCCAGTCAGGGCGAAGCAGCGTTCGGCGCGGAATGGCTCGACGCTTTCAAGGGTTGACGCCATCTACGAAATTCTTCGTTGACTCATTACGAAATCGTTCGTAGATTGCCGCCATGACCCAGACCCTTCCCCCCCGCAAACCGACCGAAGCCGAACTCGACATCCTGCGCGCGCTATGGGCGCAGGGCGAGGCCAGCGTCCGCGACGTGCATGATGCGCTGAACGCAACGCGCCAGACCGGCTACACGACCGTGCTGAAACTGATGCAGATCATGACCGAAAAGGGCCTGGTCACGCGGCGCGAGGCGGGCAAGGCGCATCTCTATCAGGCCGCCATGCGCGAAAGCGACATGCAGGGCCAGTTGCTGCGCGACCTCAGCGACAAACTGTTCTCCGGCTCCACCGCCATGCTGGCCATGCACGCCCTGTCGCTCGATTCGGCCAGCGACGACGATCTCGAACGCATCAAGGCGCTGATCGAGCGCAAGCGAGGCACATCATGAACACGCATCTGACCGCCCTGGGACTGACCCTGCTGCATGTCGGCTGGCAGGCCCTACTTGTCGCCGCCCTTTATCGCCTGTGCGAGCTTTGCCTGACGCGGCTCAGCGACCGGGCGCGCTACCGCCTCGGCCTCGCCGCCATGATGACGGTTCTGGCTCTGGCGCTTGCGACCTTCGTCTATGAAGAGGTCCGTCTGGCGAACACGCCAATGCCGACGTCCGCTGCCCTCGCAACGCCCGTTATGGCGCCGCAAATCCTTACGCAACTGACGCCGTGGCTCGACCTGGCCTGGGCCTTGGGCGTCGCGCTCCTCTCTTTGCGCCTGATCGGCGGCCTGTGGTTCATCGCCCGTCTGCCGCGCGCCGCCCGGCCCGCCGATCCGGCCCTGACCCGGCGCTTCGAAACGATGGCCGCCGCGCTCGGCCTGGGCGGCAAGGTCGCTTTGCGCCTGCATCCGCGCATCGACGGCCCATTTGTCACCGGCGTGCTGCGCTCGGTCGTCTATCTGCCCCTGTCGGCGGTGACCATGCTGACGCCCGCCCAGCTTGACGCCGTGCTGTCGCATGAACTGGAGCATGTGCTGCGCCGCGATTATGCGTGGAATCTGGCGCAGAGCCTCGTCGAAATCCTGTTCTTCTTCCATCCCGCCGTCTGGTGGCTGGGCAGTCGCCTGCGCGAACAGCGCGAACTGATCTGCGACGACGCGGCGCTTCTGGCCTGCCGCGATCCGCTGGTGTACGCCACCGCCCTGCTGCAACTGGAGGAAGGCCGCCGCCAGGCCGCCCCTGCGGCGCCGCGGCTGGCCCCGAGTCTGGCCCCGAGTCTGGCGATACCGCTTAACGGCCACCGTCGCAATCTGTTCTGGCGCATCGCCCGCATGCTCGATGAAGAGACGGGCGAGCATCCGTCCTCCTCGCGCCTGTTGCGCGCCGCCGGGGCCGTGCTGGCCCTGCCGCTGGCCGTCGCTTTGCTGGCCGCCTTTGCGCCGCCGGTGGCGCAGACCGTCGCCCGCACGGCGGAAAATCTGGCGCACCAGCCTAAGGAGTCCCAGCCTAAGGAAAAGGTCAAAGACGCCCCCAAAGACGACAAAGACTGCCCGCCAACCGTTGTGAAAGACGTCGAGATCGACGCGAAAGACGTGATCGACGCCGATGCGGTCGCGGAGCAGGCGCGGCAAGCCGTTCTCGCCGCCAAGGCCGACTTCAAAATCCGGATCGACGCCGATAAAATCGCGGCCGAAGCGCGTCAGGCGGCGCAGGCCGAACGCGACGCGCAGATCAAAGCCGGTCACTTTGATGTCGATATCGACCCGGACGCCATCGCGCAGCAAGCCCGCAGCGAAGCCGTCAAGGCGCAGATCGAGGCCGCAAAATCCGCCGTAGCCAGCATCGACGTCGACAAGATCGCCGCCCAGATGCGCGTTGAGGTCAAAAAGAGCCAGGTCGAAATCCGCCGCGCCAAGGCCGAAGCCGCCAAGGTCAAGACTTATAAGTGGGTGATCCAGATGGACGTTCCTACGCCGCCGGAATCGCCCGCCCCTCTGGCCGAGGTCGCGCCACCCGCGCCGCCAACGCCGCCTGCTCCGCCTGCTCCGCAGCCTGCCCGTCCGGCCTTGCCCCCCGATATTGACGTGACCATTCCCGCCGTCCCGCCCGCGCCTGCCGCCCCGAAGGTCGCTGCGCCAGCGCCGCCTGCGCCTCCGGCCAGACCCGCCGCCAGCGCTTTGCCCGCCGCCAAGGCCAGCGCCCTGCCCGCGCCAAAGTCTGGCGAAGACCGCATCGTCATCCTCGCCTCCCGCTGATCGGCGTCGATCTTGCCCTTTGACCTAAAGGTCAGTTCGTCTATGATCCGCGCCCTATGGCCGACCGGTCCGAGGCAGACGGCGGCGAACATATGGCGCGATGCGCGGATCGGCGGCGATGGCCCCCCGGCCCGGTGCGCCGGGGAGCGACAAAGACCATGAGCCAGCGCAGCAAGCGCGAACTGCGGCCCGAAGACTATAACACATCTCTGTTTCAGGCCCTTGCCGAGGCGCAAAAGCGTTTCGGCGCCAAAAAGATCATTATCGAGGATCAGGACCGCAAGCCCTTGTCCTACGGGCTGTTCCTGACCGGCGTTTTCGCCCTGTCGCGCCTGTTCAAGCGCTATCTCAAAGACGAAGCGCGCATCGGCCTGATGCTGCCGACCTCGGTGGGCGGCGCGGTCAGCTTCTATGGTCTGCATGCCCTCGGCAAGACGCCGGTGATGATCAACTTCACCGCCGGTCAGGCCAATATCCGCGCCGCGATCCAGACCGCGCAGGTCAAGACCGTGATCACCGCGCGCCGCTTTATCGAACAGGCCAAGCTCGAAGACCTCGCCGAGGCCATGTCGCAATATGTGCGCATCATCTATCTCGATGAGGTCCGCAAGGAGGTCGGCCTGGCCGACAAGCTTTACGGCCTCGCCGCCGCCAAGGCGCCGGCCCTGTTCGCGCACAAGGCGCGCCCCGAAGACGCTGGCGTCATCCTGTTCACCTCCGGCAGTTTCGGCAGCCCGCGCGGCGTGGTGCTGACTCAAGCCAATCTGGTCGCCAATACGCGCCAGATCGAGGCCCATATCGCGCTCAAGCCGGAATGGCGCATCTTCAACCCGCTGCCGATCTTCCATTCGCTGGGCCTGACCGGCGGCATCGTCCTGCCGCTGCTGGCGGGCCTGCGCAGCTTCCAGTATCCGTCGCCCCTGCACGTCAAACAGATCCCCGACCTGCTGCGCGAGACGCAATCTTCGCTGTTGTTCTCGACCGACACCTTTCTCAATCAGTATGCGCGCGCCGGAACGCCGGAGGATTTCAAATCGCTGGAATTCATCGTCTGCGGCGCCGAAAAGGTGCGCGACGAGACGCACAATCTGTTCGCCAGAGAGTTCGGCGGCATTCCGATTCTCGAAGGCTATGGCGTCACCGAATGTTCGCCGGTGATCGCGGTCAACTATCCCGACGACAACCATTTCGGCACGGTCGGCGCGCTGCTGCCCGGCATTGAGGCCAAGCTGGAGCCGGTCGAAGGCATCCCCGTCGGCGGCCGCCTGTGGGTCAAGGGGCCGAACGTTATGGCGGGCTATATCAATATCGATAGCCCCTATGTGCTGGAAAAACCGAGCGACGGCTGGCACGACACCGGCGACATCGTGCATATCGACGAAGAGGGCTTTATCCGCATTCTGGGCCGCGCCAAACGCTTCGCCAAGATAGCGGGCGAGATGATCTCGCTGACCGCCGTGGAGCGCATCGCTGAGGATATCTGGCCCGACAACCGCCACGCCGTTGTCGCCATTTCCGACGGCAGGAAGGGCGAGCGTCTGGTGCTGATCACGGACCGAGACGACGCCGATCTGGCCGAGATTGCGCGCTGGGCAAAGGCCCACGGCACGCCCGCCCTGGCCCTGCCGAAGCGCCTGCTCAAGATCGACGCCGTGCCGGTTCTCGGCTCCGGCAAGACCGATTACGTCACCCTGCAAAAAATGGCGGAACTGGACGCACGCGCGGCATAGTCTTTGACATGGATCAAATGGTTAATTATAAAGTTAACTATTAATGATGCTGGAAATTATTCTGATAATTGGGAATTAACGTGAATTTATCGCGATATTTCCTAATGTTATAATTTCTATATTTCTGGAATTAAACGCCAATGACGCCTGCGCTCGATCAGATTCTCGCCGCCCTCGCCGATCCGGCGCGCCGGACGGTGATTGAGCGCCTGTGTCAACAGCCCCTGTCGGCGGGAGACTTGGCGCGCGAAACCGGCCTGTCCGCCGCAGCCCTGAGCCGTCATTTGCGCCTGCTGCGCCAACTCGGCATGATCGCTGAGGCGCCGCTCAGCCGCGATGCGCGCGTGCGCGTCTATGCGCTGCGCCCGCAACCGATGGCCGACCTCAAGACCTGGCTCGGCCGGCAGGAGGCGCTCTGGTCGCGTCAGGTCGAGACGGTGAAAAGGGACTACGCCTCAGCCTAATGGCTATGATGCATATGCCCTTCCTTCTCCTGCTGCGCGGTCTTGCCGTGCCGCTCCTTGGACTTGGTGTGGGCGTAGTTGCGCTTGTTCTCGGCCTTGCTTTCCTGATTGCTCGACCCGGATTCGTGCATGCCGATGGCGACCGCCTGCTTGCGGCTCTTGACCTTTTTGCCGGTCGAGGTTTCCAGTTCGCCATGCTTATATTCATGCATGACGCGCTCCATCGTATCGCGCTGACCTTCCGATTGTCTGGGCATGATGCGGCTCCTGCTCATGAAGCCCCCGTCGGTGATTAAACGCCTGTCGCTCGTAAAATCGCCATACAAAAAGGCCGCGCTGTCGCTAAACAGCGCGGCCTGAATGTTCAGATCAAACCGTTCTACAGGTTGATCATCTTGCCGTCCGCGTCCAGCGACGCTTCGAGGATGGCTTCCGACATGGTCGGGTGCGGGAAGATCGTGCCTTGCAGGTCTTCTTCGGTCGCTTCCATCGTCATGGCCAGGCAGAAGCCTTGAATCATTTCGGTGACATTGGCGCCGATCATATGCGCGCCGATAAGAGCGCCGGTCTTCTTATCGAAGATCACCTTGACGAAGCCGCCCGGCTCGCCCGCCGCGATGGCCTTGCCATTGGCCTTGAACGGGAAGCGGCCGATCTTGACGTCGATCCCCTTCTCCTTCGCGCCCTGTTCGGTGATGCCGACCGAGGCGACTTCGGGCGTGGCGTAGGTGCAGCCCGGAATCGGCGGATTGAGGTTCGAGCCCTTCTTGCCCGCCATATAGTCGGCGGCGTGGACGGCTTCGTGCGACGCCTTGTGCGCCAGCCAGGGCGGTCCGGCGCAATCGCCGATGGCGTAGAGGCCTTTCACATTGGTCTTGCCGTGCGCGTCGTTCTTGACGTGGCCGCGATCCATTTCGACGCCGAGCTTGTCCAGCCCGATGCCGTCGGTATTGGCGACGATGCCGACCGCCACGATGCAGCCTTCGGCTTCCAGCGTCTCGGCCTTGCCGCCCGCCTCGACGGACACCTTGACGCCGACTCCGGCCTTTTCAACTTTAGTGACCTTCGCGCCGACGCGGAACTTGATGCCGCGCTTCTCGAACGCCTTATGCGCCTCGGCGGAGACTTCCTTGTCCTCGACGGGTAAGATGCGGTCCAGCGCCTCGATCACGGTCACATCCGCGCCGAGCGAGCGGTAGAAGGAGGCAAACTCAATGCCGATGGCGCCGGAGCCGATGACGACCAGCGATTTGGGCATCTTTTTCGGCGTCAGGGCGTTGCGGTAGGTCCAGATCGCCTCGCCGTCCGCCACCGCGCCGATAGCCGGGATTTCGCGCGCCCGCGCCCCGACCGCCAGCATGACGTTCTTCGCCTCGACCACCTGTTCGCCGCCCTTATTGAGCTTGACAGTGACTTTCGGCGCGTCCTTACCGGGCGATAAGGTGGCGAAGCCCTCGATCACATCGATCTTGTTCTTCTTCATCAGGTAGCCGACGCCGCCGTTCAACTGCTTGGCGACGGCGCGCGACCGCGACACCACCTTGTCGAAGTCGAAGCCGGGTTTTTCGCCGGTCAGGCCGTAATCGCCAAGATGGTTGATCTTGTCGAACACTTCCGCCGACTTGAGCAGCGCCTTGGTCGGGATGCAGCCCCAGTTCAGGCAGATGCCGCCCAGAAGTTCACGCTCGACAATGGCGACTTTCAGTCCGTTCTGGCTGGCGCGGATCGCGCCTTCATAGCCGCCGGGACCGGAGCCGATCACAACGAGATCATAGGTCATGTTGGATTATCCTCATATTTCCGAGGCATGACTGCGCGTCATGCCTCGCCAAGGGCGACCGCCCGCCGCCGCTGTTGCGGCGAGCCATGCGGCGTTTGAGCTGAAAAATGCGCGAG
>DATMTF010000325.1:0-7993 GCA_035565015.1 Asticcacaulis sp.
ATGGCGGGCGCCGCTGTCATCAGGGCAAGGCTCAGCGCGGCGGCGCTGATCAACCCGAAGCGGGCGCGAACGGAGCGGGAGGCGAAACGCTTAGACGTCAAAACGGTGTCCTTGGTCAGAGGGCGGGCCGGTGGCGCTACAGGAAGAGACGAGCCTAATCGGATATTGATAAGCTGGCAAGCCATATGGCCTTGCCGCCTTATGTCGCGGTTTTCCCTTAATCGTCGGCGGATGTGGCGAAAATCGGACCTTGCCGTCTGTTCAGACAAGGCTCACTTAAATGTGAGCGATCAGAGGCCGGCCTTGACCTTCAGTTCCAGCAGGTCGCGCCAGAACAGCGCCTTGGCCTGCGGCTGGCTGAGCAGCAGGCGCGGCGGATAGGCGGCGACGACCGGGATTTGCAGGCCGTTTTCATGATAGCTGACCACGCGCCCACGCAGTTTGGACAGGCTCTGGTCGAGGTTCAGCGCGCAGGCGACGGCGGGCGCGCCCAGCAGCAGCAGCGCCTTCGGCTGGGCCAGCCGGATCAGGGCGTGCAGGAAGGGGGCACCCAAGGTCACGTCTTCGGAGGTAAGCGGACGTCCGCCCGCCGGACGCCACGGGACGCATGGCGCCAGGAGGCTTTGCGCCTCCAGCCCCGCCGCCTTCAGCGCCTTGTCCATCAGCTCGCCCGGCTTGCCCGCAAAGGCGAGGCCGCTATCGTCCTCATCGGCGTCGGGGGGCTCGCCGATCGCCATCAGGGCAGGGGCGGGGACGCCGCGAAACTTCACCAGCGATTTCGCGCCTTCGTGGCGCAGCGGCATGTGCTGGAAGGCGTCGAGTTCGGCGTACAGCTCATCGAAGCTGCGCGCGGCGCCGGCGCGCTGTTTCGCCTCATGCTGGGCGGCGCCGAGGTCAAGATGCGCCAGACCGGGCGGTCGCAGGGCGTTGACCGCGCCGCCCGTCGGCGCCGGCGTCACCTGAATTTGCGCAGGCGCCGCTACGGCACGTTGAATCCGTTGTTTATTTTCACTGAGAGTCCGATTAAGAGGCTCAGTCTCATAGGCGTCGTCCAGCTCATGGTCGATCAGGAAGCCCAGATAGCTTTCGATCTCTTGAGAAATGTCGTCACTGTACGGCATATGCGGGACGGGGGCCTTGTCGAGAAGCGTCTTTGGCCAGTCATAGGGTGACTTGCCGGGAAGTTCAAAGCAAAACGGCGGCGAAAAGGGTAGAGGCTATGGCGGACAGCGAAGAAGCAGCGATGCGCGAGTCGATGGACTATGACGTCGTCATCGTCGGCGGCGGTCCGGCGGGCCTGTCGGCGGCCATCCGGCTCAAGCAGCAGGCGGCTCAGGCCGGTATCGAGGTCAGCGTCGCGGTGCTGGAGAAGGGTTCTGAGATCGGCGCCCATATCCTGTCGGGCGCGGTCATCGACCCATCGGGTCTGGCGAAGCTGTTTCCGGACTGGCAGGAATTGGGCGCGCCGCTGGAGACGCCGGTGACGGACGACAAGTTCCTGTTCCTGGGGCCGCAAGGGGCGATGGACATTTCCTGGCTGCCCAAGCCTGACTATATGAGCAATCACGGCTGCTATATCGCCTCGCTCGGCAATATCAGCCGCTGGCTGGCCGAGCAGGCCGAAGCCCTGGGCGTGGAAATCTATCCGGGCATGGCCTGTTCGGAAGTGCTGTACGACGACGAAGGCGGCGTGGCCGGTGTGGTCGCGGGCGTGTTCGGCGTGGCGAAGGACGGCCATCATAAACCCGACTATCAGCCGGGTCTTGAGCTGCGCGCCAAATACACCTTCTTCGCCGAGGGCGCGCGCGGCTCGCTGTCGCAGCAGGTGATCCGTAGGTTTGAACTCGATAAGGACAGCGACTGTCAGAAATACGGTCTGGGGATCAAGGAGCTGTGGAAGGTCAGGCCGGAACAGTTCAAACCGGGTCTGGTGCAGCACACCTTGGGCTGGCCGCTCGACGACCGCACCGGCGGCGGCTCGTTCCTCTACCATTTCGGCGACCATTATGTCGCCATCGGCTTCGTCACGCACCTGAACTACGCCAATCCGTATCTGTCGCCCTATGACGAATTCCAGCGCTTCAAGCACCATCCGGTCATCCGCGAAACGCTGGAGGGCGGCGAGCGCGTCGCCTATGGCGCGCGGGCGCTCAATGAAGGCGGCTTCCAGTCCGTGCCGCGCCTGGTCTTCCCCGGCGGCGCGCTGATCGGCTGTTCGGCGGGCTTCGTCAATGTGCCGCGCATCAAGGGCAGCCACAACGCCATCAAGAGCGGCATTCTGGCGGCGGACGCGGCGATCAAAGCGTTGCAAGGTGAGGCGCCGCGTGTGCTGGACGCCTACCAGACCGCTTACGACAAATCCGACATTGCGCGCGAACTCAAGCTGGTGCGCAACGTCAAACCGCTTTTATCGCGCCTCGGCACCAGCTTTGGCACGCTGGTCGGCGGGGTCGAGATGTGGTGTACGAAACTGCTGGGCGGTTTCTCCTTCCTCGGCACATTGAGCCACGGCAAGAGCGACGCGCATTCGCTCAAGCCCGCCGCCGAGTTCAAGCCGATCAATTATCCCAAGCCGGATGGCGTATTGTCCTTCGACAAGCTGTCCTCGGTGTTTTTATCCAGCACCAATCACGAGGAGGACCAGCCGGTCCATCTCAAACTCAAAGACCCGCATATTCCGATCGACATCAACCTGCCCAAATACGCCGAGCCGGCGCAGCGCTACTGTCCGGCGGGCGTCTATGAGATTGTCGGTCTGGAGCAGCATCAGCCGCGTTTGCAGATCAACGCGCAGAACTGCGTCCACTGCAAGACCTGCGACATCAAGGATCCGACCAACAATATCGTCTGGGTTTGTCCGGAAGGCGGCGGCGGCCCGAACTATCCGAACATGTAGATACGCGCCGTATTGCTGACCTCTTGTCAACTTTTGCGTGACAGGTTTTGACTTTATAGGATTGCAGCTTACTTTCAGGCTGTCGTCTGTAAAAAGGTCATTCGCCTCTCATGCGTGCTTTCTCTGCTTTTCGCGTCGCCTTGCTTTTTTCCGCCTTCGCCCTGCCTGCGGCGGCGACGCCCATTATGGGCACGGCCTCGGCGGAGCTGGGGACGCCGCGTTCGCCCTACGCCAACTTCCTGATCGGCCGCTACGCCATCGCCAACGGCGATGTGGCGACCGCCGCCGAGGCGATGAACGCCGCCGCCGCCGCCGATCCGGGCAGTTCGGACCTGCGCGAAAGCGCCTTTCTGATCGGCATTCTGAACGGCGATATCGACAACGCCGCAAAGATTGCGCCTCAGGTCAGCAAGGGCTCGGACACCGCGCAACTGATGGCGCCGCTGGTGCAGGCCGTGGTCGCCGTGCATGACGGGCGCAAGGGGCTGGCGCTGAAGCAGATCGACGCGGCGCTCAAGGTGCGTCCGCAGGACCGCAACGCCGTGCTGATGCGGCCCTATGCGCTGGCCATGAATGGCAAATGGGATCAGGCCTTTGACGAGTCCGGCGATGCGGCGCTGAACGGCAGCGACAGCGGGCGGCTGCTGGTCTATCTGCTCAAATCGGAACGCGCGCGCCTCTATGAGCTGCGCGGTCAGAATGACAAGGCTGAGGCGATTTACAAGGCGCTGTGTCAGCCCGGCGCCGCCAGCTATATTTTCGGCCCCGATTATGCGGCCTTTCTGGAGCGGCGCGGGCGCGCCGACGAGGCCAAGACCCTGTGGAGCGGCATCGCCGCCCAGACCAATGACGCCGCCTCGCGCGCCGCTTTGAAGCGACTGGCGGATAACGGCCCGGCTCCGGCTTTGCCGGATCTGAGGGCGTCGCTGGCGCAAGGTCTGTTCGTGTCCTCGACCATCGCCTTCAGTCAGCGCGATTCGGAGATGGCGCTGGCCAGCGTGCGCCTGTCGCTCTATCTCGACCCGACGCCGGACCGCGTGCGCATCTTTCTGGGGCAGGTCGAGCAGTCGTTGGACGATGGCGCCGCCGCCGATGCAGTCTGGGCCGCCATTGGTAAGGATTCGCCTTTCTACGCCGAGGCGAGCTTACGTCGCGCCGGACTGCGCCGCGATAATGAGGACAGCGCGGGGGCGCTCGATCTCCTGAGCCAGGCATTGCAGCAGGAGCCGGACAATCTGGCTCTGGTCAGCGAGCAGGCGGGTCTGCTGCACGCCGATTTCAAGGATCAGGCCGCGCTTGACGCCTTGCAGGCGCGCGTCAAGCGGGCCGGAGACGCCGACTTCACGTGGCAGACCTGGTTTATGGAAGCGATGATTTACGATTCGCTCGACGACTGGCCGAACGCCGAGGTGGCGATCAAGAAGGCGCAGGCGATGAATCCGGGCCGTCCGGAAATCCTCAACTTCCTCGGCTATGGCTGGATCAGCCGCGGCCAGCATGTGCAGGAAGGCATGGATCTGGTGCGCTCGGCGCTCAACATCACGCCCAAATCCGGCGCGGTGATCGATTCGCTCGGTTGGGGTTATTACAAACTCGGCGATTATGAGCAGGCGCTCAGCTTTATCGAACAGGCCGTGCAGCTTGAGCCCGCCGACCCGGAGATCAACGAGCATCTGGGCGACGTCTATAAGGCGCTGGGGCGCAATGTCGAGGCGGGCTATGAGTGGGGCCGGGTGCTGACCTTGAAAACCAGCGACAAGCAGGCCGCCGAGGTGCGGCGCAAGATCGACGAGAACGCCGCCGCGATCCGCATCGCGTCTGCGCCTGTGGCTGCGGAGCCTGCGCGCGCGCAGACCACGGCGCTCAACGACGCGCCCAAATCGCGCCGCCGGTAATGCCGCCGGAGCTGGCGCGCGCCAAGATCAATCTGTACCTGCACGTTGCGGCGCCCGATGCGCGCGGCTGGCATCCGCTGCAAAGCCTGGTCGCCTTCGCGGACATAGGGGATCAGGTATTTCTGACTGACGCACGGGGACTCACAATTAGCGGGCCGTTTGGCGCGGGCCTGAGCGCGGGTGAGGACAATCTGATCCTCAAGGCGGCGCGGCGGTTTGAGGCGCTGGCGGGCGTTGAATTGCGCCACGGTCTGCATCTGGATAAGTCGTTGCCTTTGGCCTCCGGCATTGGCGGCGGCAGCGCCGATGCGGGCGCCAGCTTGCGTCTGCTCAAGGCGGCGTACGCGCCGCAGATCAGCGATGCGTTGTTGGAAGATATGGCGAAGGACACCGGCGCGGACGGCGTGATGTGCCTGCGCAGCCAGAGCGTTTTCGCGGAAGGCTATGGCGAAAGACTGACGCCTGTGAAGCTGCCGCCAATGCCTTGCGTGCTGGTCAATCCGGGCGTCGCCTGTCCGACGCCGCAGGTGTTTGCGGAATATGACGCGCTCGAATGCTTTGACGAGATCGAGGCGAAGCAAGGTTTTGCTGATATTGTCAATATTGACGGACTCGTCGCAGCGCTCAAGGCGACGCGCAACGATCTGGAGGCGCCCGCCATCCGTTTGCAGCCGGTGATCGCGGATGTGCTGGCCGCGCTGCGCGCTCAGCCGCAGGTGCTTTTAGCGCGTATGTCCGGTTCCGGCGCGACCTGTTTCGCCCTGTGCCGCGACGATCAGGCTTCAGGAGGCGTGGCGGAGCGGATGCGACGCTTGCGGCCGACGGCCTGGGTGCGCGCCTGTCGGCTCGGCTGAGGCGCGTTTGTTGCGCATCGCCTTTTCGACCCTGTTATCGCAATCATTGAGCAATTTTCCGTAGGCGACGGAATCGACGGGATAAATCGCGATCTTGCCCGCAGCGTTATAATGGGCGCCATAGCCATATTGCTTGGTCAGGGGCGAGGCGCGCATGCAGGGATGCCCCTTGCTGAAAAAGGCGTCGCGATGCTGAACAGCCTCGGCCTCGGTCAGCCCGTTGCGCAGACGCCAGACCTCGAAATTGAGCGCGTCGATATCGTACTCATACGGATGGTCGTTGAGCAGGTCGTAATGCAGCCGCGCGATGCTGCGGTCGCCGTCGCGCACAGCGGGCGGCACGCCCTGCCGGTTCGGGCAGTCGTCGGCAATTGTGATGAAAGTATTAGCGATTTTCTTCACGGTGCTTCACCCTGTTTCCGGCTATTAAGCGTCCCTGGCCATAAAAACGCGATGCGATTTTACGCCGTTTCAGCCCGTCGTAAAGACGCCATTCCGCCGCAGCCGCCAGCACAGGACCAGAGTCGGAATCGCCAGCGCCGCCGTAAAAGCGAAGAAGGCGGCATAGGCGGGAAAGAGACCGATCATCGGCTTGAAACTGTCGATCAGCAGGCCGGAAAAGCCCTTAAGGAACTTGCCCGTCAGCGCCGCCACCGAATACATCAGCGCGTAATGGGTCAGGGTATGGTCGCGTCCGGTCATCTTCGTCATGAAGGCGACCAGCGCTGTTTCGGCGATGCCGTCGCCAATATCATCGACGACAAGAGCCGCGCCGAACAGGGCGACGGAGCCGTGGACCAGCGACATCCAGCTAAAGAACAGGTTGGAGGCGGGGCCGACCAGAGCGCCGAGCCAGAAGGCGCGTTGCAGGCCGAGGAAGTACAGGCACGCCCCGCCGATGCCGATGCCGATAAAGCCCGCCGCCAGCCCCACCGTGCCGCGCAAGGCGCCGATAGCGTCGAGATCAAGGCCGGTGTCCTGATACATGGGGGTGCAGACCGGCCCGATCAGATAGTCGCCGAGGCGGTAAAAGGCGAGGGTGAGCAGGATCAGCCCGGCGGTTCCGGCGTGTTCGGCGAAGAAGCTCTGGAACGGTTCGACAATCAGTTGTCGAAACGATTTCGGCTCGGCGTCATAGCGCTGCTCCGCCTCCGTGCGGTGCGCGGCTAAGGTGGCGATCACGCCGACGATCAGCGCCACGGCCATGATCTCATAGGTCAGCGGCCAGCCGACATGATTGCCAGCGATCAGGATGATCGAGGAGGCCGACCACAGGCCGATCTTGACGCCGAGGCTGTAGGCGCTGGGGTTAAAGGCCTGATCGCTTTCGGTTTTCGTCTCCTCGACGCGCCAGGCGTCCACGGCGATCTCCTGCGAGGCGGCGCAGAAGGTGACGAACACCGCCGCCGCGACAAAGGCGGGCAGATGCGACGGTCCGATCAGGGCCATCATGCACAAACCTATCGCGACGCCGACCTGGCTCAGCAGCATGTAGGAGCGGCGCTGGCCCAGCAGCGCGTGCAGGAACGGGATATGCGCCTTGTCCATCCACGGCGCCCACAGGATTTTCAGCCCGTAAAGCAGGCTGGCCCACGACACGAAGCCGATCACGCTCAAGGACACGCCCGCCCCGCGCAGCCACAGGTTCAGGGTCGATCCGACCAGCAGAAACGGCAGGCCGGACGAGAAGCCGAGCGCGATCAGCAGCCACGAGGTCGGGCGTTTCAGGCTGGCGCGCAGGGCCGTCAGATTGGGGGATAGGGTCATTGTCTTCTCACCGGATACGATCAAGGCCGATTCTGCGAAGAAAGCGAAGGCTTTGTGTGGTCTTAGCGCTTGCGGCGGAGGGGGCGGGCCAGTATGTTCGCGCCAAATTTCGACCACCGGATACGCCGTTTTTATGTCGTCTGAACCTCTGAGCTTTCAGGATCTGATCCTGACCCTGCACGCCTACTGGTCCGAACAGGGCTGCGCCATCCTGCAACCCTATGATGTTGAGGTCGGGGCGGGCACCCTGCATCCGGCGACCGTCTTGCGCGCTTTGGGCAAGAAGCCGTGGCGCGCCGCCTATGTGCAGCCGTCGCGTCGCCCGGTCGATGGCCGCTATGGCGAGAACCCGAACCGCTTGCAGCACTATTACCAGTATCAGGTCATTCTGAAGCCGAATCCTGAGAATTTGCAGGAGCTGTATCTCGGCTCGTTGAAGGCGATCGGGCTCGATACGCACCTGCACGATATCCGCTTTGTCGAGGACGACTGGGAAAACCCGACGGTCGGCGCCTGGGGGCTTGGCTGGGAAGTGTGGTGCGACGGCATGGAAGTGACCCAGTTCACCTATTTCCAGCAGA
>DATMTF010000326.1:0-6812 GCA_035565015.1 Asticcacaulis sp.
GTCGCCTTCCATGAACTGCGGCAGGTTATAAAGCGTCAGGTTGATGCGGTGATCCGATACGCGGCCCTGCGGATAGTTATAGGTACGGATGCGCTCCGAACGGTCACCGGAGCCAACCTGCGACTTGCGGGCATCCGAGCGCGCCGTATCCAGCGCCGTACGCTGCATGTCATACAGGCGGGCCTTCAGATTGCGCATGGCAATCTGCCGGTTCATGTGCTGCGACTTTTCCGACGAGGTCGCCACGATCCCGGTCGGCAGGTGGGTGATGCGCACGGCGGAGTCGGTTTTGTTGACGTGCTGACCGCCGGACCCCGAAGCGCGATAGGTATCGATGCGGATATCCTTGTCGAGAATCTCGATCTCGACATCCTCGGCTTCCGGCAGCACCGCCACGGTGGCCGCCGAGGTATGGATGCGGCCGCCGGCTTCGGTGGCCGGCACACGCTGGACACGGTGGACGCCGCTCTCGAACTTCAGCTTGCCGAAGACACCCTCACCGGTCACCGAGGCGATGATTTCCTTGTAGCCGCCCATTTCGCCTTCGGAAACGCTGTCGATCTCGACCCGCCAGCCCTGTCCCGCGGCGTAGCGGCTGTACATGCGGAACAGGTCGCCGGCGAAGAGCGCCGCCTCGTCACCGCCGGTGCCGGCACGCACTTCGAGAATGGCCGAAGCATTGACGTCCTTATCCTGCGGCGCCAGCAGCAGGGCCACGCCGTGCTCCAGCTCCGGCAGGGTCGTCTTCAGGTCTTGCAGTTCCTCGGCCGCCAGGGGCGACAGGTCGGGGTCATTCAGTGCCGCCATTTCTTCCAGTTCGGGCACGGACTGGCGCGCCTTGTGCAGGCGGGTCACGGCATCGAAGACCGGTTTCAGTTCGGCATGTTCCTTCGACAATTTGACGATCTCGGCGCCGTCGGTCGCGGATTCCATGCGCGCTTCGATCATCTGGAAGCGGTCCATGACCTGGGCCAGCTTGGCGTCGGGAAGGTGTATCAAGCGTTTTCTCTCGTCAAAACGGGGTGCAGGGAAAGCCCCTCCCACCACTTCGTGGTCCCCCCTCCCCGCTGCGCAGGGAGGGATAAAGAAAAGGTATTTTTATGTTTGGGAATTGGTTTGGCCGTGAGCGGAAGCAAAGCGCGGCGGGGGTGGTGACGGCGGTGAATCTGGTCGGCAGGCCGGTGTGGACGCCGCGCAACTATGGCTGCCTGGCGGCGGAGGGGTTCGGGCGCAATGCGGTCGCCTATCGCTGCATCCGCATGATCGCCGAGGCGTGCGCCAGCGTGCCGTTGCGGGTTGAGTTCGGCGGTCGGCGCACGCCCGATCATCCGCTGCAAAAGCTGATCGACCGGCCAAACGCCGAGCAGGGCGGGGCGGATCTGCGCGAGGCGCTCTATGCCAGCCTGCAGACGGCGGGCAATGCTTACATCGAGGCGGCGTTTTTGCCGGACGAGGCCGCGCCGTTCGAGCTGTGGAGCCTGCGGTCGGACCGCATGAAGGTGATCCCGAACCGGCGCGGCTGGCCGGACGCTTACGAATATGCGGCCAAGGGCGCGCGGGTGCAGATCGGGCGCGACGGCGAAGGCTGGCTGAAGGTGCTGCATCTGAAACTGTGGCATCCGCTCGATGACTGGTACGGCTTTTCGCCTTTAGAGGCGGCGGCCTTTTCGATTGATGTGCATAATGCGTCGGGGGCGTGGAACAAGGCGCTGCTCGACAATGCGGCGCGGCCTTCGGGGGCGCTGGTTTACGGGGCCAAGGCGTCGGAGCGTCTGTCCGACGATCAGTTCGCGCGCTTGAAGGCGCAGTTGACGGACGATTATGCGGGCGCCGAAAACGCCGGGCGGCCCTTGCTGCTGGAGGGCGGGCTGGACTGGCGGCCCATGTCTTTATCGCCGGCAAATATGCGGCGGCGCGCGACATCGCGCTGGCCTTTGGCGTGCCGGCGCAGTTGCTGGGCATTCCGGGCGACAATTCCTACGCCAATTACAAGGAGGCCAATGCGGCCTTCTGGCGCAATACGGTTCTGCCGCTGGCTGAGAAGACGACGCGCAGTTTGAGCGCCTGGCTGGCGCCGAAATTTGCCGGGGCGAAGATCGTCAACGATATCGAGGCCCTGCCCGCCCTGGCGGCGGAGCGGGATGCGCTTTGGACGCGGCTCAACAATGCCAGCTTCCTGACCGAGGCCGAGCGGCGGCGTCTGGCGGGGTTGTCGCCCATTCCGCATGCCCCCATTCCGCATGACAACGTGCCGCATGGGGCGGGGCAATGACCGGCCTCGTCTGGCAGATCGTGCCGGTGTCGGCGGTGGTCACGGTGATCGTGCAGACCGCCTTCGTGCTGTTGTGGGTCGGGCGCGCGGGGGCGCGGCTCGACATGATGGAGGCGCGGCTGGCGCAGCAGCAGGGCGTGGCCGAGCGACTGGCGCGGCTGGAGGAACAGGCGCTGGCGCAGCGCGCCTCGCTGGAGCGCATCGAACACAAGCTGGAGGGGCGGGCATGATCGTGCATATCGAGGGCTATGCCTCGCGCTTCGGGCTGCGCGATCTCAATGACGATGTGGTGGTTCCGGGGGCGTTTGCCGACAGTTTGATGCAGAGCGGGCCGCGGGGCGTGCGGATGCTGTATCAGCATCAGGTCAAGTCGCCGGTCGGGGTCTGGGACAAGATGGTTGAGGACGCCGTCGGCCTGTTCGTGCGTGGGCGGATCATGGATGTGTCGCCGGAGGCGCGCATGGTCGGCTCGCTGGTCAGGACCGGCGTGGTCGATGGGTTGAGCATCGGCTTTCGCGCCACGAAAAGCCGGGCGTCGGATGGCGGGCGGCTGCGCGTGCTGACGGCGGTGGAGTTGTGGGAGGTGTCGATTGTGACCTTCCCCATGTTGCCAAGCGCGCGGATCATGCGGGTCTGGGCGGAGGCCGTGGCGGCGTGATGTTTTAAGGGGCCCCTCCCACCGCTTCGCGGTCCCCCCTCCCCCGTAAACGGGGCGGGAGAAATTAACCCCACCACCACTGGCTTCGCCAATGGTCCCCCTCCTCAGTGAACTGCGGAGGTATGATGAGCAATGGAGACTTAAACACATGAAGGAAGTGAAATCGGCGGCGGCCTCGGCGGAGGTGCGCGCGGCGCTGCATGACGTCTTGAGCCATTTCGAGGCGTTCAAGGCGGCCAATGATGCGCGTCTGGAGGCGATCGAGACGAAGCGCGGCGACGGCTTGCTGGAAGACAAGCTGGAGCGCATTGAGACGGCGCTGGGGGCGGCGGAGACGCGGCTGAACCGGCTGATGAGCCAGAAGTCGCGGCCTGTTCTGGATGAGGCGCGTTCGCCTGAGCCGACCGAGGCCAGGGCGGCGTGGGAGGGTTACCTGCGCTCCGGCCGCATGGGGATGGAGCTGAAGTCGGGGATTTCGTCGGCCAGCGGGTCGGGTGTTTTGGCGCCCACCGAGACCGAGACCTATATCGAGCGCCGTCTGGCCCAGGCCTCGCTCTTCCGTTCGCTGGCGACGGTGCGCAGCGTCGGGGCGGCGACCTTCAAAAAGCCGATCTCGACCGCGGCGGCGGCGGCGGGCTGGGTCGCCGAGACGGATTCGCGTCCGCAGACCGATCCGGCGACGCTGGACCTGCTGACCTTTGCGACCGGCGAGCTTTACGCTTCGCCCTCGGCGACACAGGACATTCTGGACGACGCCTATATCAATCTCGACGACTGGCTGGCCTCGGAGATCGAGGACAGTTTTGCGGCGCAGGAGCAGGCGGCGTTTGTCAACGGCGACGGATCGAACAAGCCGAAGGGCTTTTTGAATTACACGATTGCCGACGATGCGACGGCGAGCTGGGGCCAGATCGGTTATGTCGCTTCGGGGGCGGCCAGCGATTTTGCGGCGTCGGCGCCGGTCGATGCGCTGATCGATCTGATCTATGCGCCGAAAGCTCAGTATCGCCCGAACGCGCACTTTCTGATGAACCGGCGCACGGCGGCGAAGATTCGCAAGTTCAAGGATTCGGAAGGCAATTATATCTGGCAGCCTGCCTCGGCGGCGGGGGCGCGGCCGCTGCTGCTTGGCTATCCGGTGCAGGAGATCGAGGACATGCCCGATGTCGCGGCGGGCGCGGCGGCGGTGGCCTTTGGCGACTTCGCCAAGGGCTATCTGATCGTCGATCGCGCCGGGATTTCGGTGCTGCGCGATCCGTATTCGGCCAAGCCGTATGTCCTGTTCTACACCACAAGGCGCGTTGGCGGCGGGGTGCAGAATTTTGACGCTATCAAGGTGCTGAAAATCGCGGCCAGCTAGGCGGCGGGCAGTTCCCCCCTCCACCACTTCGTGGTCCCCCTCCCCCGTGAACGGGGGAGGATAGTTTAAGCAAGGATAATTCTATGGATGCGGTGTCGCTGGATGAGGCGAAGCTGTTTTTGCGCGTGTCGCATACGGCGGAGGACGGGTTGATCGCGATGCTGATCGCGGCGGCGCAAGAGAAGCTGGCGGGCGAGACGGGGGTTGCGATGGATGAGACGGCGCCGACGGCCTTGCGGCTGTGCGCGCTTTATCTGATCGCCCAGGCCTATGACGGGCGCGGCGAGGCGGGGGGCGATCTTGCGGCGCTGGAGCCGTGGATCGCGCCCTATCGCGAGGTCAGGTTATGAGTTTGAGCGCGCGCGATGTGACGACGCCCGCCGGGGTCTATGGGCTGGACGACAGCGAGACGGACTTCGGCGGGCGGGTGCGCGATATGACGATCAGCGCGACGGTGTGGGGCGATTTCCGGCCCGATGCGCCGTCGGTGCAGACGCCGTCCGATGGTCAGCCCTTTGTGTCTCAGACGGCGGATTTTCTCTGCCGGTCGGCGGAGGGGTTGAGCGTCGGCGGCTGGCTCAGTGTGCGTGGGCATGACTGGCGCATTCTGAGCCTCGATGAGATCGCCGACGGCCAGGTGCGGCTGCGGCTGGAACGTATTTAACGCAAAGAGAAATATAATGACGCTCGATCCGATGCGCGACCTGCAGGGCGCGCTTATGGCCTTTCTGCGCGCGCAGGACAGCCTGAACACTTGGCTGGGGACGCCGCCGCGCGTCTGGGACCAGCCGCCCGCGGAGGTGATCTATCCGTATGTGACGTTTGGACGCGGGCAGATGCAGGAGGTGGGCGGCAATGACGGCGAGGTCCACGAGCAGAGCCTGAGTTTGATGTGCGTGTCGCGCTTTGGCGGCGCGGAAGAGGCGCGGGCGGTGGCGGGCGAGCTGCGCGTGCTGCTCGACGGGGCAGAGTTGAGCCTGAGCGATCAGCTTCTGTGCAGTCTGCGCGTCGTGTTCGTCGATGTGTTTCGCGCGGCGGATTTGCGAACGAGTTATGCGCTCATTCGTTTAAGAGCGGTGAGCGAGCCTAAGTAAGAAACCCCACCACCACGCCCTTTGGGCGCGGTCCCCCTCCCCGACAAGTCGGGGAGGTATGAGAAAATCAGGAGAACCAGATGGCGGTGCAGGCGGGCAGGGATATGCTGCTTAAGATTTCGGATGGGGCGGAGACGCCGGTGTTTCAGACGGTGGCGGGCCTCAGGGCGCGGACCGTGTCGCTGAATGCGAAGACGGTCGATGCGACCGATTCCGACTCGGGCGGCTGGCGTGAGCTGCTGGCGGGCGGAGGCGTGAAGTCGCTGGCCGTGTCGGGGTCGGGGGTGTTCCGCGATGCGGCGTCCGATGCCCTGATGCGGGCGGCGTTTTTTGCGCAAGAGGCGCGCGACTGGCAGATCATCGTGCCGGGGTTCGGCGTGTTGTCCGGCGCGTTTCTGATCGCGGCGCTGGAATATGCGGGTCAGCACGACGGCGAGGCAACGTTCGCGATGACGCTGGCTTCGACGGGCGAGGTGAGTTTTGCGGCTGTGTAATCCGGCGCGGGGTGAGGTCGTGGCGACGCTGGGCGGGCGTGAGGCGCGTCTATGCGTGACTCTGGGCGCGTTGGCGGCGCTGGAAGGGCATTTCGGCGTTTCGGGCTTTGCGGCCCTCGCAGAGCGGTTGAAGGGGCTGGGGCCGGGCGATCTGGCCTTTGTGCTGGGTGTTCTGCTGATGGACGAAGCGCCGGTGGAGAAGGCCAGTCTCAGCGAGGCGACGGCGGCGGTGACGGCGGCCTTTGCGGCGATGACGGCATGAACTGGGCCGTGCTGCTGCGGCGGGCGCTGGTCATGGGGCTGACGCCGGAGGTTTTCTGGCGCTTGAGCTGGTGCGAATGGGCGATGTTGAACGGCGAGGCGCCGGCGCCGCTGGGGCGGGCGGGGTTGGAGGCGATGATGCGGCTTTATCCGGATGGTGATGATGAGTGAGGCATTGGGCGGGCTGGACGCGAAGACGGCGGAGAGCGCGGCGGCCTTGAAAGCTTTGGAGGCGCCTGCGACCGAGGCGGCGAATACGATTGATCAGGCCTTCGCGAAGGCGGGCGAGAGTCTGGCGGCGTCGCTGGCGCGGGCGGCTTCGGACGGCAAGATCAGTCTGGGCGAGCTGGCCTCGGCGCTGATCTCGGCGGTCGATAAGGCGGCGGGCGGCAGCGGGAATACGGGGCTGGGCTCGGCTTTGGCGCAGGTGGTGTCTTCGGTGTTTTCCGGCGCGCGCGCGGATGGCGGGCCGGTCAGCGCGGGCGGGGCCTATCTGGTCGGCGAGCGCGGGCCGGAGGTGTTTCGACCTGCGACCGGCGGGACGGTGGAGGCGAGATCCGCCGCGCCGAATGTGAACGTGACGGTGAATGTCGCGGGCGGGGCGGCGGGGCTGGTGCGCTCGGAGGCGCAGGTGGCGGCGGCTTTGCAGCGGGCGGCGCGGATGGGTTTGAGG
>DATMTF010000327.1:0-10416 GCA_035565015.1 Asticcacaulis sp.
TTGAAGAACCCCGCACCGGTAACGGAGCGGGGTTTTTCTTTTTGGCGCAAAAAGTAAGATACCCCACCACCACTCCGCCTTTGGCGGAGCGGTCCCCCTCCCCATCATAGATGGGGAGGGGGACCGCACGAAGACGCGCAGCGGCTGAGATGTGGTGGTGGGGTATCTTTCTTCCTATCAATTGCGTCCGCAGGCGCTTTCGCCTAAACACACGCATTCCTTATGCAAGCGACAACACGATGACCGTCTATACCGACCTGCAACACGAGATCGAAGCTGAGATCAAGGCCGCGCCGGACCTTTCCACGCTGGACGCCGTGCGCGTTTCGGCGCTCGGCAAGACCGGGCGCATTTCCGGGCTTTTGAAAACGCTGGGCAGCCTGCCGCCGGAGGAGCGTAAATCGACCGGGGCGGTGATCAACGCCGTGCGCGATGCGGTCACCGCCGTCCTGGAAGCGCGCAAGGCCGAGCTGGAGGCCGCGCATCTGGCGCAGCGTCTGGAGAAGGAGCGCGTGGATCTGTCCCTGCCGTCCGCCCGCCGTCCGCGCGGCGGCGTGCATCCGACCATGCAGGTCATGGACGAGATCGTCGCCATCTTCGCCGAGATGGGCTTCGCGGTCGCCGAAGGCCCGGACATCGAGGACGATTTTCATAATTTCACCGCGCTCAACTTCCCGGATAAGCATCCGGCGCGCGAGATGCACGACACCTTCTTTTTCAACCCCAATGAGAATGGGGTGCGGAAGCTGCTGCGCACGCACACCTCGCCGGTGCAGATCCGGACGATGGCGGCGGGCCAGCCGCCCTTCCGGCTGATCGCGCCAGGCCGGGTGTTCCGCTGCGATTCCGACCAGACCCACACGCCGATGTTCCATCAGGTTGAGGGCCTGGTCATCGACAAGGGCGCGCATATGGGCCAGCTCAAATGGGTGCTGGAGACCTTCATTTCGCGCTTCTTCGAGACCGACGCCGTCACCACCCAGTTCCGCCCGCACCACTTCCCGTTCACCGAGCCGTCCGCCGAAATGGATGTGCGCTGCTCCTGGGAAAAGGGCGAGCTGAAGGTCGGGACCGGCGAGTCGTGGCTGGAAATCCTCGGCTGCGGCATGGTGCATCCGAACGTGCTGAAGGCCTGCGGCATCGACCCGGACGAATATCAGGGCTTCGCCTGGGGCATGGGCGTCGATCGTCTGGCCATGCTCAAATACGGCGTGCCGGACCTGCGCGACATGTTTGCGGCCGATACGCGCTGGCTGGCGCACTACGGATTTAGCGGGTTTGTTGCGCCGAACCCGGCCAGCGGCCTTTCGTAAGATTTAAGGCAAGGGGCCTGGCGCTCAAGCAGTGAAGCGGTAGCGCAAAAAAGCCCCCCTTGACCCCGATAGACAAGACAAGATCATGAAATTCTCCCTCTCCTGGCTGAAAGACTATCTCGACACCGAGGCCGATATTGACGCGGTCGCCGCCGCCATGACGCGCGCGGGGCTGGAGGTCGAGGACATTCACGATCCGGCCAGATTGCTGAAGCCGTTTTCGGTCGCCAAGGTCGTCGAAGCCGCCAAGCATCCGAACGCCGACAAGCTTCAGGTCTTGCAGGTCGACACGATTGACGGGCGCAAGGAGATTGTCTGCGGCGCGCCGAATGCGCGCGCGGGGATGACCACCATCTACGCTCCCATCGGCGCCTATGTTCCCGGCCTTGACGTCACCCTGGTCGAAAAGCCGGTGCGCGGCGTGGTGTCGAACGGCATGATGTGTTCCGCCGCCGAACTGCAATTGTCCGACGAGAGCGACGGCATTCTCGATCTCAGCGACGATCTGCCGGTCGGCATGCCCGCCGCCGAGGTGTTCGGCGCGGAGCCGGTGATCGACTTCGAGGTTACGCCGAACCGCCCCGACTGGCTGGGCGTCAATGGCATTGCCCGTGATCTGGCCGCCGCCGGATTGGGCGTGTTCAAGGATAAGGTGATCGCGCCGGTCAAAGGCGCCTTCCCCTGCCCGATCACGGTCAGCGTCGATGGCGACGGTTGCCGCCATTTTACCGGGCGAGTCATTCGCGGCGTGAAGAACGGCCCCTCGCCTGCGTGGCTGCAACAGAAGCTGACCGCTATCGGTTTGAAACCGATCAGCGCGCTGGTCGATATCACCAACTATCTGTCCTACGACCGCGCGCGACCGCTGCACGTCTATGATGTGAAGAAGCTGACGGGTACGCAAATCTTCGCCCGCCTCGGCCATCATAACGGCAAGACAGACGAGCAACTGATTGCGCTTGACGGCAAGACCTACGATATCGGCGCCGATATGTCGGTGATCGCCGACGCCGACAGCGCGCGGCCCATCGGCCTTGGCGGCATTATGGGCGGGATCAGCACCGGCGTGGATGACGCGACCACCGAGGTCTTCCTGGAATCGGCCTGGTTCGATCCGATTCGCACGGCGCAGACGGGCCGGACCACCGGCATTAATTCGGATGCGCAATACCGTTTCGCGCGCGGCGTCGATCCGGAATCGACCCTGCCGGGGCTGGAACTGGCGACGCAACTGATCCTCGATCTGTGCGGCGGCGAAGCGTCCGAGGTCGTGGTCGCGGGCGGGCCTTTGCCGCGCAAGCCGAATGTGGTTTTCGACCCCGCCTATGTCGCCAAGCTGACCGGCATGGAAATCGCGCCTGAGACGACACGCGCCATCCTGACAGCGCTGGGCTTCACCGTCTCCGGCGACTGGAGCGTCGCCCTGCCGTCCTGGCGGCGCGACGTAGAAGGCAAGGCCGATCTGGTCGAAGAGGTCGCGCGCATTCACGGTTTCGACAATCTGCCGACCGAACCGCTGCCGGTTATCCCCCCTCAAGCCGGCGGCGTTCTGACGGCGCGTCAGGCCAAGGCCCGCATCGCGCGCCGGGCGCTGGCGTCTTACGGCTATTCCGAAGCCGTCACCTGGTCGTTCATGCGTCAGGACTGGGCCACCCTGTTCGGCGGCGGCGATGCGGCGCTGGCGCTGGCCAATCCGATTGCGTCCGAGTTGAACTGCATGCGCCCCAGCGCCCTGCCCAACCTGCTGGAAGCGTGTGGGCGCAATGCGGCGCGCGGCTTTGCGGGCGCGCAACTGTTCGAGATCGGGCCGGTTTATGCCGGTCTGGAGCCGAACGATCAGAAGACCGTCATCGCCGCCGTACGCGCGCCGGACCGCTCGCGCGGCTGGCAGGGCAAGGCCGAGGACGCTCTGTTCGCGCTGAAAAGCGACCTGCTCACCGTGCTGGAAGATATGGGGGCGCCGGTCGCTTCGCTGCAACTGGTTCAGGGCGCCAATAAAGACTGGTGGCATCCGGGCCGTTCGGCGCGGCTGCAACTCGGTCCCAAGACCGTGATCGCGGAGTTCGGCGAACTGCACCCGGCGGTGTTGAAGGCGATGGACCTCGACGGTTCCTATGTCGGCTTCGAGATCGTGCTGGAGAACCTGCCTGCGCCGAAGGGCAAGGGCGGTAAATCCAAAGGCGCGCTCAGCCTGTCCAATCTGATGCCTTTGTCGCGCGACTTCGCCTTCCTGATCGACGCCAGAACGCCGTCCGGCGACCTGGTCCGCGCGATCAGGGGCGCGGACAAGGCCTTAATCGGCGAGGCGCGCGTCTTCGACGTCTATACCGGCGCGGGCATACCCGATGGTCAGGTGTCGCTGGCCGTCGAGGTCACGATCACCCCGACGGACAAGACCCTGACCGAGCCGGAGATCGAGGCGCTGAGCGGCAAGATCATCGCCGCCGCGCAAAAGGCGGGCGCGGTTTTGCGGGGGTAAGCGTAAAACGCGGTTAACCCCGCTTAACCGCCTCTTTACAGACTCCCTTAGCAAACAGGGCGCATAATGCCGTTATGGACGCGCTCTCGATAGGTTCCACCGCCGCCGTTTCGGCCATTCGCAGCTTCGATCAGGCTGCCGCCCGGACCGTGCGCGACGCAGCCCCGTCATCTACGCCTTCGCCCAATGGAATCGGCGGCAATGGCGATCTGGTCAGCGACTTCGTCCAGCAGATTCAGGCGCAGGCCGCCTTTCAGGCCAGCGTCAGCGTGATCAAGACCGCCGATCAGATGACCGGTCGCCTGCTTGATGTGAAAGCGTAGCCTGTTTCCTTCCCCCCTGCCCCACCTTGGAGCGCCGAGCGATCGGCGCTCTAGTTTTGTGCGGGCTTGCCGCCCCCCCACCGCTTCGCGCCCCCCCTCCCCGTAAACGGGGAGGGATGAAGGACTTAGTAGGCGTCGTCTTCGTCCTCGTCGGACTTGCGGGTATTGGAACCAGCGCCGAACACGTCTTCGACCGACAGGTCGGTCTTGCGGTAGGGGCTGTCCTCCTCCTCGTCAAAGGCGGGCTGGACGGTCTGGGCCGGTTGCAGCGCCGGGTCTTCGAGCGGGATGCCCATCTTCTCGGCGTGCTTGCGGCGGGCCTCGGCGGCCTTGCGCACCACGGCGTCGAGTTCGATCTGCGAGACCAGGCCGAGCGTCACCGGATCGACCGGCTTGATATTGGCGCTGTTCCAGTGCGTGTTGTTGCGCACCTGCTCAATGGTGGACTTCGTCGTGCCGAGCAGTTTGGAAATCTGCGCGTCGGTGATTTCCGGGTGATTCTTGACGAACCACTTGATCGCGTCCGGGCGGTCCTGACGGCGCGACACCGGCGTATAGCGCGGCCCTTTCTTGACCGGCTTCAGCAGTTCGGCGTGGCGCGACACCAGCGCCTTCATGCGATAGGCGGCGTTCTTTTCGGCCTTGTCGAGTTCTTCGCGCGTCAACTGGCCGTTGGCGATGGGATCGGCGCCGCGGATGTCGCGCGCGACCTCGCCATCGGCGATGCCTTTGACTTCAAGCAGGTGCAGGCCGCAGAAGTCGGCGATCTGCTCGAAGCTCAGCGATGTGTTGTCAACCAGCCAGACCGCCGTGGCCTTGGGCATAAGGATGGACATGGTGTTCGACCTCTCTGGCGGACGCGCCTGATATGGCGTCTGGCGCCGTCCGGAAATAGCTACGCCCGGCTTTTGCAGCCGGGCGCGGGGATTGAGCCTCAGCTATAGAGCGATTTTTCGTGAAAGAAAAGAGCGGATTCGACGCATGCCGGGATTGCGGATAACCTTGCCGTGAGCCATGTGAAGAGGGTCATGACCGAGATTTCGCCCGATGACAGCGCCTTGCAGGACAGGCTGGCCGATCTGTTGCGCGCCGAGCGGCTGGCGCCGCAGAGGCGCGGCGACTGGCTGCTGATCGACGACGCCTTTCCGGCCCTGCGCGCCCATCTCGATCAGGGGGCGCTGCGCGTCGAACTGGCGCTCTATGACGGGCGGGTCATCCGTGAACGCTTTGCGGCGCAGGACGGTCTTATGGCGTTCAGCGACGGGCCTTTGCGCGTTTTCTTAAGCGCCTTCTGGGAGCGGCACAATCCCGGTCTCGTGGCGCGCGAGGTGTGGAAGCGCGTGGACGGACCGTGGCTGGCCATCACCGGGCCTTATCTGCGTCAGGTCAGCTCAGGTGAGGCGGCGCCCGTGCCTTACCGCCTGTTCGGCCTGGTACGGGATTTTGTGCGCGAAGCCGCGCTTGACGACGATCTGCACTGGCTGTCGATGCAGGTCAGCGTCGTCGAGGGTCAGGCGCATGTCGCCGTGCAATTTGACAATGTCGAGCAGCCGGAGCTGGCCGACGCCCTGCGCGCGCTGGACTGGCCGCGGGACGCGCGCACCCACGCCATGCGCAACTTCATGCTGCTGGCCAGAAGCTGAACAGAAGCTGAGCTTGCGCAGCCGCGTCCGCGCGCTTAAAGCAGGTTGCCCCTGAAACATTCCTCTGCAACGGAGTTTTCCATGATCGCGCTTGCCCTGCATGGCGGCGCCGGCGCCAAGGCCGGTCGCGACTATACGACTGAGATCGAGCACATGGCCGAGGTCGCCGCCGAGGCGCGCGCCACCCTGCGCGTCGGCGCGCATGCGCTGGATGTCGTCACCGATGTCGTGGCCGCGCTGGAAGCGTCGGGCCTCTATGTCGCGGGCAAGGGCGCTTCGCCCAACGCCGCTGGTCATTACGAACTCGACGCCGCGCTGATGACCGGCCACGACCAGCAATGCGGCGCGGTGGCGGCGCTGATGGATTATCCGAGCCCGGTTCGCGTGGCGCGCGCGGTCATGGAGCGCACGCCGCACGTCCTGCTGGCCGGCGACGGCGCGGGCCTGTTCGCCGCCGAACAGGGATTTGCGGCGATCAGCGATCCCGACAATTATTTTACGCGCGCGGGCCGTTTTGAGTCCAACCATCCGCCGGGGACGCTGGCGCACGGCACGGTCGGCTGCGTCTGTCTCGACGCGCACGGGCGGCTAGCCGCCGCCACCTCAACGGCGGGCGTGTTCGGCAAGCTGCCGGGCCGGGTCGGCGACACCCCGCTGATCGGCGCAGGCACCTGGGCCGACGCGCACGCCGCCGTTTCCTGCACCGGTCAGGGCGAGTATTTCATCCGCGTCAACGCCGCTGCGCAGGTCGCCTTCCGCCATGCGACTGGCGAGGCGTTGGACGCGGCCTCCGACGCCGTGCTGGCGCGCATTGCGGGCATGGGCGGCGAAGGCGGACTGATCGCGGTCAATGCAAAGGGCGAGGTCTGCGTCCCGTTCCGCTCGCAGGGCATGAAGCGCGCCTGGTTCAGCGACGACGGTGAGATCGTCTCGGAGGCGTTCTGAATTTTGCAGCGACGGACGCGCCCATAATCCGCCGTACAAGTCTGCGAGCCTGCTGTTGGGAGTATGGCGCGGAGATCTGATCATGGCCCAAACCCTTTACGACCCCGCCATCGCCCTGTCGCGTTTTGGTCTCGGCGCCAGCGAACAGGGCGCCGGCGAACAGGGCGTCAGCGCCATTGGCGACGCGCAGGCCGTTTTGCTGTCGGAGATTGCGCAGGGACCGCCGCAACCGCAGGGGCTGGCGGCGACGCCCGACCTGCTGGCGCAGGTGTTCGCCTATCAGAAAGAGAAACGGCTGGCGCGGCAGGCGGCCAATGCGCATGACCCGAACGGCCCCCAAAAGCCCGGTCGCGACGACAATCCCGTGCGCCCGGCTGTTCTGGCCGAGATGAGCGCCCGTTTTGACGGTACAGTGACAAGTCCGGTCATCGGCTTCAACGAGCGCATGACGCAGTTCTGGGCCAACCATTTCGCCGTCTCGACCAAGAAGAATCAGGAACTGGCCGTCAGCGCCGGAGCGTTTGAGCGCGAAGCCATCCGCCCGCATGTCTTCGGTCGGTTTTCCGACCTGTTGCTGGCGGTCGAAACCCATCCGGCCATGCTGCTCTATCTGGACAATGCGACCTCGATCGGGCCGGATTCGCCCGCGGCAAGCAAGGGCAAAAGCAAGGATGGGGCTAAACGCGGTCTCAATGAAAATCTGGCGCGCGAGATCATGGAGTTGCACACTTTGGGCGTCGGCTCCGGCTACACCCAGACCGACGTGACCACCTTCGCCAAGGTCATCACCGGCTGGAGCGTGGCGCGCGACAATGACAGAGCCGCCGCGTCCGGAACCTTTGTCTTCCGCGCCTATGCGCACGAACCGGGCGCGCAGACCATATTGGGCAAACGCTATGCCGAGGGCGGCATGGAGCAGGGTAAGGCGGTGCTGCTCGATCTGGCGCGCCATCCGGCGACGGCGCAGCATATCGCCACGCAACTGGCCCGCTATTTCGTCGCCGACGATCCGCCGCCAGAGCTGGTGACGCATCTGCGCGAGACTTTTATCAGGACGGACGGCGATCTGGCCGAGGTGTCGCGCGCCCTGATCGCGTCGCCGGAAAGCTGGTCGCCGCAGCGGGTCAAGATGCGCTCGCCGCTCGAATATTGCTGCGCCCTGATCCGCGCCAGCGGCGTCAGCCCCAAACCGCAGGCCATCGAAGCCGCGCTCAACGCCATGGGCCAGCCCTTGTGGCAGCCCGCAGGTCCGAACGGCTTTCCCGACACGGTGGCGGCGTGGAACTCGCCCGAAGGCATGGCGACGCGCATGGACGTCGCCAACAGCTTCGCCGACATGCTGGCGCGCCGCCGTCCGAACGCCGACGCGCGCGCCCTGGCGCAAAGCCTGTTCGGTTCGCAACTGAGCGACGCCACCGCCACAGCCGTGGCGCGCGCCGAAACGCAATCGCAAGGATTAGCCTTGCTGTTCATGTCACCGGAATTCATGAGGCGCTGATATGTTGAATCGTCGTCATCTTATCGCCGGTCTCGGCGCGACAGCCGCCTTTGGCGGCGCCATCCCCGCTCTCGCCCGCGCCTCAGGCGCGCGCGATCCGCGTCTCGTCGTCATCGTACTGCGCGGGGCGATGGACGGGCTGAGCGCGGTTCCGCCGGTCGGCGATCCCGACTTTTCAGCCTTGCGCGGCGCCTTTCCGCAGGGCGGCGACGTCAAGCTCAATGCGACCTTCTCGCTGCATCCGTCGCTGGCGAATTTCGCACGGCAGTATCAGGCCGGTCAGGCGCTGGTCGTCCACGCCGTCGCTTCGCCCTATCGCGACCGTTCGCACTTCGACGGGCAGGATGTGCTGGAATCGGGCATGACCGCGCCGGGCCATACCGAATCGGGCTGGCTCAACCGCGCCCTTTTGGCTCTTCCCGGCGCGCAGAGGGCCAATCCGAAAGGTTTGGGCATTGGCGGCGTGACGCCGCTGATCATTCGCGGTCAGGCGCCGGTGCTGGGCTGGGCGCCGTCCAGCCTCAAACCCGCCGACGCCGATCTGCCGGGGCGTTTGCAGATGCTGTACGGCGAAAGCGACCCCATGCTGGCGCAGACGCTGAAAGAGGCCATCGACACCGGCAGGATCATCGGCCCGAACAGCATGGCGGGTTCCTATGGCGGGCCGGGCGATCCCAAGACGATGGAGGCGATGGCGCAGGGCGCGGCCAAGCTGCTGGCCCAGGATGACGGGCCGCGCATCGCCGCTTTGGCCTTCGAGGGCTGGGACACCCACGCCACCGAACCGCAAAGGCTGGCGCGGCAACTGCAAGGGCTGGACGCCGCCTATGCGGCCTTTGAAACGGCGCTGGGGCCGGTGTGGAAGGATACGGCCATCCTGACCGTGACCGAGTTCGGCCGCACCGCCGCCGTCAACGGCACCAATGGCACCGACCATGGCACGGCCACCGTCGCCCTGCTGACCGGCGGCGCGGTGAAGGGCGGACGGGTGATCAGCGACTGGCCGGGCCTGAAACCCGCACAACTCTATCAGAACCGCGACCTGGCCCCGACCACAGATCTGCGTTCGGTCGCCAAGGGCTTGCTAGCCGGGTTCTACGACATTCCCGAAAGCGCGTTGGCGAAGGATGTGTTCCCGGATTCGGCGACGGCGAAGCCGATGCAGGGCCTGATTGCCTGAACCTATTGGCAAACCTTGTCGATGCCGTCGAGCGAGGCGCCCGGCGGCACGTGCGACAGGTCGATCCCCTTCTCCATCGCCGCGCGCTCCATCAGAGAACCATCGCCCGCATGCGCGTCATCCTCGGCATAGGCCGGATCGCTCTCGGCCTGTTGCAGGGTGACATAGTGCGCGCCCGCCTTGTCGAGTTCATCCAGCACCTGCGGCAGCATAACGGCGCTGAACCCGCCGATATGGGTGAGCAGGACAATCGGAATCTGCCGTCCATAGACGGTCTGCGACAGGACGGGCATCCGCTTCAGCTCAGTGCGCACGCCGTCCATATAGCGCGTCTTTAAGCCCTCTATGGACGCGGTATCGCCCTTGGCGAGGCAATGATTATAGGCCTCGGTATACGCCCAGTCGGAAAAGCTCATCGACACGTCGGCGATGTGGTAGTCGTGCGCGTGCAGATAATCCATGATCTGCTGGTGAGCGGCGCCGTCGCCCGCGCTCAGGAACGGAAAACGCAGCCATTTCCAATCCTGTTCCGTAAGGTCTGGTCCCTGCATATGCCGCGCAACAACCGGTTCGCCCTTTTCGAGGTCGGCTATGAAAGCGTCGGCGCCGATCTGGCGGATATTGGGATGGCTCCAGGTGTGATTGCCGAGCGGAAATCCGGCCTGACGCCAGATGTCCAGCACAGCGGCTGAGTCCGGCTCCTGCTCGGTGCGCACGGCGTTGACGAAACCATAGGCCTGCGGGACGCCATGCGCCTTGAGCGCGGCGACGGTCATGTCGGCGATCTGGGCGCGCGTCATGTCCTTGGGCAGGCTGCCGTGGGCGGGCAGGTCATCGACGGTGATGGCGATATCAAAGCCTGACGGCGCCGCGTGACTCGGCGCCGTCAGGACAAAAAATAGGGCGGCGGCCGAAGCCGCCAGCTTTATGTGAGGTATCTTCATCCGATGGTTTTCTCGACCTGACTTTATTCCGGCCTCTATGTCGGGCCGTTACCGCTAACATGCGCCCGAAAGGCGAGTCTGGCAAGCGCTT
>DATMTF010000328.1:0-6746 GCA_035565015.1 Asticcacaulis sp.
CGAGCGCGCCGTGCGCGTGGCGGCGGTCATCGAGCGGCTCTACAGCCGCTGCGACCGCGCCGAACATCACGGCCCTGATCCACGCAAATTACGCGCCGAGCGCGCGCAGAACGAGGGCGAAGCCCTCAAGGCGCAGGTGTCGCTGGCCGGGACGCTCAGATGGAGCGAGGACCGCCGTCGCGACCTCGGTAAATGGTGGGACGCCGCTGGCGAGGCGATCAAAACGCCGGTCGCAGGCTCAGAGGCGGCCACCACACCGCCGGTCAAAACGGCAAAGGCGGCGGATGTCGCATATATTCGCGACGCCGAAACAGAGCAAGCCGCGCCAGCGCGCGTTTCGGCAGGGACCAGCGAAGCCCCTCTCCCACCGCCCTGATCTTCGGGTGATGGGCCTCAATCCATCGATGAGCGCCTCTCACCCGATCGCCTGCGCCGCTAACGCGGCTTGCCTAACACCCCTCTCCCCTCACGAGGGGAGAGGAGTGTTAGGCGGTTGTGCAATCCGTTCAAGATTGCGTCCTGTCAGAACAAACTCAATTGCCGGTCCCCGCCGCGAAACTGCGAATAGTCCCCGCCGCGCACCGTCTTGTCGAGGCCGAGCTTCTTCACCGCCAGCTTAAAGCGGCTCTGCAGCAGGTCGGCGTGCTGACCCGTACCTTTCATGCGCTCGCCGAAGGCCGCGTTGTAAAGCTTACCCCCGCGCATCTGACGAATGCGATTCAGCACCTTGTCGGCGCTGCCCGGCGCGTGCTCGCGCAGCCATTGCTCGAACAGATCCTTGATCTCATGCGGCAGGCGGATCACCGTCATGCCCGCGCGTTTCGCGCCCGCTTCGGCGGCGGCGGTCAGGATGGCCTCCAACTCATGATCGGTCAGGCCGGGAATCATCGGCGCGGCCAGCACGGATACCGGAATCCCCGCCTCGCTGAGGCCGCGGATCGCATCAATGCGCCGCATCGGCGTGGCCGCGCGCGGCTCCATGACGCGGGCCAGGTCGCGGTCCAGCGTCGTCACCGACAGGCTGGCCGAAAACAGGCCAAGCTGCGCCATCGGCGCCAATATATCCATGTCGCGCAGGATCAGGGCCGACTTGGTGACGATGTGGACCGGATGGCGGAACTCGTACAGCACCTCCAGCAGCCGCCGCGTCAGCAGCTCGGTCTTCTCGGTCGGCTGGTAAGCGTCGGTATTGATGCCCAGCATCATCGGGCCGGGCTTGTAACCCGGCGCGCTCAGTTCGCGACGCAACAAGTCCGGCGCGTCGGGCTTGCGGAAGATGCGCGTCTCGAAATCCAGCCCCGGCGACAGATCGAGATAGGCGTGGGTCGGGCGCGCAAAACAATAGATGCAGCCATGCTCGCAGCCCTTATAGGGATTGATCGAGCGGTCGAAACCGATATCGGGCGACGAATTACGCGAGATGATCGTGCGCGCCGAATCGACGCCGAGGATCGTCTTGCGCCGCGCCTTCGCCCAGTCTTCGCGTTCATGATCGCTCCAGCCGTCGTCAAGCTCATAACGGTCGGCATTGCCGAAGCGGTGGCTGGGCCGGTTGGACACAGCCCCACGCCCCTTACGCGCCACATCGGGCAGGGCGTCGTCTTCGGTTCTGGGCGCAAAGGGGTCGCGGCGGAGGGGCATGAGTCCATCCTGCCATAAGAACAAAATAAGAACAAATGTTTTTTAGGCAGCGGTCCTTGGCTGCACAGGCGGCGTTACGCCCGCATCAAACACCGGCACGCCGGGTCGCGCCGGATCGAGCGAAAAGCTGGGCCGCAACGGGCTCTTATGGCCGCGATAGCCGCCCGTCAGCTTGACCAGCCGCGCAAAGGCGACCTTGAACGGCTCCAGAAACTTCGGCGAGCGCGTCATGGACGGATTGAGCCCGAACCAGCGCCGCAACAGGCCATTGGCGTACAGCACATTGGCCTTCCATATCGCGGCGGGCGTCATGAACTCGATCGACATCGACACATTCAACATGCCGTGATTGACGATGCGGTGCGGCGCGTTCTGTTCCCAGGTCATCATCTCGCCGGGCTTCAGATCGTGGATCAGCGCCTCGGCGTCACAGGCCGGATCATAGGGCAGTTGCTCGTCGCTTTCGCGCAAGGCGACGCCCTCGCGATGACGGTCGGACACACAACTGTCCCTGGGCGGATAGAGGTAGAGCCGCTTGACGCCGCGCACCTGCCACAGCATGACCAGCGGAATGTCGAGATGATAGAAGACGTGCGCGTTCGGCGACGAGATCAGCAGACCGAGATCGGGCTTGAGCGTGACCACGCCCGCCTCGCGTCGGATTTCCGCAAACATCGCCTCGCACAGGGCGGCGAAGTCGGCGTCGGCGTGATTGACCTTGCGCAGGTTCAGCCACAGACGCCCGGCCTTGACGCCGTCCAGCAAGGCGCGTCCGTCCAGCTCGCCGCGTCGCCCGAAATACCATTCGCCCCAGTTGGCCGGATCATAGCCCATCGTAAAGACTTCCAGCCGGTCGCGCGGATAGCGGTCGATCAAAGCGATCAGCGCCTCATCTGTAAACAGCGCGCTCTTGTCGAGGTCATGACGGAACAGCAGGTTCTCGCGCGAAAACGTCGCCCTCTGTTCAGGCGTCCAGTGCAGCAGAGCCATGATCTAACGGCCTTTCGGTTTCTTTTTGAGCAGGGCCGCGCCGTAAAATCCGATCTTGAACGGCGGGAACCACAAAACTTTTCCGGCGCCGCGCGCCGCCTTATCGAGTTTGCGCGCCGCGCCGCGATGCTGGATCAGGGCCAGCGCGCCGCCCCACAGGCAGAACAGCACGGCCTGAACCAGCCCCTGCGCCATCCAGGCCGCCGCCGTGAACGGCTTGCCCGTCTTGGCGGCGGTGTAGGACGGCCCCTGCCCGAAGGCGAAGGCGCGCAGCAGGGTATAGGACAGCTTCGCGCGCGCAGGCGGCACGTCCTCATAGACAAAGGCGTCCGCCGCCCAGGCGATGCGCGCGCCGTTCGTCATCAGGCTGTGGAACAACTGGTCGTCCTCGCCGCCCATCTGGTTGTGCGCGACCGAGAACGGCGCGCTATGCTCAGGCAGACAGGCGCGACGGATCAGACTGTTGCCGCAACCATAATAGCTTTGCAGGAGCTGGGATTGGTCCGGTCCGAAACGCGAGAAGAAGGCTTCGATATAGCCGTCATGCGCATCGTCCGGCTCCGGCAGACGCGCCTTGACCGGCCCGAACACGACGTCGGCGTCAAACCGCTGCTGAACCGCGATCAGCCCCGCCAGCCAGCCGTCCGGCGCCTCCTCGTCGTCATCGAGAAAGGCGATGAAGTCCGCCTCGCACGCCGCCACCGCCGTATTGCGCGCATTGGCGACGCCGGTCGCCGGTTCATGCAGATAGGTGACGGGCATCGGCGCCGTCGCAGCGAACTCTGCGACCGCCTGACGCGCCGAGGCTTCCGGGCTGTTGTCGCAGACGATGACGCTCAGTCCGGCGAGGCGCTGCCCGGTCACATTTTGGGCCGCCAGCGAACGCAGCGCCGTCATCAGTCCTTCCGGACGACGGAAGGTCGGGACGATGGCGCAGATCGTGGTCGTCATAGCGGCGGCGTCCTCTATGACAGGGTTTGCGAAACTGGCGCTATCCGGCATCGGCGCCTCCCTGCAGGCTGGCCTTGCGGCGCCCCGCGCTGGAGAAGGCGTAGGCCAGCCCCGACACGCGGCCCTTCATATCCAGCTCCAGCGAGGCGATCTGGTCAAGGCGGCGGTTCAGCCGTCCGTAGAGAGCCTCCGCGCGCTGACCCAGCAGACGGGCGCCGCCCTGCGCCGCCTCAGCCACGCCCTGGCGCAGCCGCGCAGTCGCGGACGCGCCGTAAAGACGGACATGCCGAACGGGAAACCGGGTATTGCAAAAGGCGTTTTTATAATGATCCTGACCGGTGGACAGATCGTAATGCGCCACGCCCGCCGCGCGCAGGGCTTCGGGCGCATCGTGCAGGAAGATCTGCCCCGGCGACCAGGCCGCATAGGCCGGGTCGTAGCTCGACACCCACGGATGGATGCGCGCGCCGAGACGCAGGCCGTAATGGTGCAGAATCGGCGTATCGCCCGCCATCAGGGTCAGCAGAACGCCATGCGCGCCGTCCTGCGGCGCCTCCCACAGATGATCGAGAAACCGCGACGCCCACGGCGCGCCGAGAAAATCGTGCAGACCGTTGTCCTGAAGCTGACGCCTTTTCTGCGCCAGCATGGCCTGATAGCGCGTACGGTCGCGGTCGCCGACAAGGATGCTGACCGGGCCATGCGTTTCCTCAAGCCGACGGCGCAGACGGTTGATGTTCTTGACGTGCTTTTTGGGCGCCTGAATTGCGGGCGCGCCTTCGCCAAGGTCGAGGCCATAGGCCGTATCGGCGTCGCCGCCATCATCGTCTGTCAGTCCGTGCGGGTCGATCAGCCCGATGGCCTGAAACCGCTCAATCCCCGCCGCCCGCAGGGCGTCGTTAAAGCGAAAGCCCGGTTCCACGAAGCTGATCAGGGCGCTGTAATCGGCGAACGGCGCCCCGGCGGGACGCGCGAAGCGATGGGGACGGCGGTGATGCGGCAGGAAGCCAACGGTTTGGCCTCTGCGGCGAAAGACGGCGACGCGCACATCGTCGCGCACGGCGGCGACGGCGGCGGCGAAGTCGCGCGTCAACAGGGGCGAAGCGAAGGCAGGCTCCGCCAACAGCATTTCATCCCAGATTTGCGCATCGCTTAGCGACAAATCCCTCATCTTTACGATTTCACACGTTAACATAATCGCCTTCTGGCACACACAAAACCACTTTTCCCTTGCGCTGCAAGGGTCGGGCCACGTTTCTCCCATGACATAAAAGGGTGAAAATCAGGTGTCCAGGCACCGTTAACAGAGGGTTTACGGCGAACGCATTATGTCAAGCTATAACGATATTTTGACAAGCATGCTTGACATATTCAAGGTTGCGGATGTAAAGCATCCTTGTCATTGAGATATAAGGAGAGTCCCATGCCCGCAAATCCCTGGACCTACCGCCTCGGCCTCCTGGCGCTTGCGGCGCTGGGCGGCGTCATGGGCGGCGCGCTGTATTACTGGTCGTCGCGTCCGCCGGTTCCGCCTTACGCCTATGTCATTGAAGGCGCGCTGTTTCTGGCCCTGATTGCAGGGGTTTTCATCCTGCGCCGCCTTAAGACCGGCTGCGACGAATTCGCCGTGGCGAAAAAACGTCTGGCCACCCAGTTCGGCTTCCAGATCGGCTTTGGCCTCTATGCCGTCGTCAATCTGGCGCCGCTGCTGGCGCCGCAACTGTTCCGCGATTTTTTCGCCAGCCTCGACGGCGCGCGCGAAGGCTTCATTATGGGACAGGTCGCCGGCATGGCGCCTTTCGTCCTCGGCCTGCTGGGCGGCCAGCTCATCGCCATGTGGAAGTATCGCTGATGTGCGCGCTCGATAACTGGCGTCGCCGCCGCGGCGCCATGGTCGCCGTCCTGTCCGGCTCATCCGCCGCGGTTATGGGCGGCGCGCATCCGGCGGAGGCGCGCCGCCTGATACTGTCGCACGTCCTGCTGGCGCTTGGGCTCATTCTGCTGACGACGGCGATCGCTCTGCTGATCTTCCGGAACAGGCCATGAAGAACCGCATCAAGGTGCTGCGCGCCGAACGCAACTGGTCACAGGCGGAGCTGGCTGAGCGGCTCGGCGTCTCGCGCCAGACGATCAACGCCATCGAAACCGGCAAGTACGACCCGTCCCTGCCGCTGGCCTTCAAGATCGCCGCCGTGTTCAGCCTCGCCATCGAAGCCATTTTTCAACCGGAATAGCCATGTTCAAAGCCCTCGCCGCCGCCCTGCTGCTCGCCTTTGCGCCTTTGTGCGCCGCCGCCGAAAATGCGCCGACCGTCACAGTCGCCCATCCTTTGCTGTGGGAGATCGACGACGGAACAGCGCGCGTCTATCTGTTTGGCTCGATCCACGTCATGAAGCCGGACACGATCTGGCTCAGCGACGATCTCAAACAGCGCTTCGCCAGCGCGAACCAGACGTGGTTCGAGGTCGCCGATCTCGACGATCAGGCCGCCGTGCAGCAGCAGGCGCAAAAATATATGCTCGACCCGTCCGATCACATGACTGAAGGCCTGACTCCGGACGAAATCACAAGGCTCGACGTGCTGCTGGCGCCCTATGGCCTGAGTTCAGCGCGCCTGATGGGCTATCGCAAATGGGCCGTCGCCCTGGTGCTGAACGTGCAGCAGATCGCCTCCGCCGGTTATAATCCGAAAACCGGCGTCGATCTGACCCTGATGCAGTCGGCGCGCGCGGCGGGCAAACCGGTGCATGGCTTCGAGACCATCGACGAGGAGATGCAGAAGCTGACGCCCGCCAATGGCGCCGAAGACATCGCCGCCCTGCGCGCCACGCTCAAGGACTCTGACAGCGCGACGCAGGACATTGCCGCCCTGTTCGACGCCTGGGCCACGGGCGATGAAAAGCGCCTGACCTATTTTATGGTCGACAAGATGAAGACCGAGGAGCCTTCGCTCTATCATCGCGTCATCGTTGAGCGCGACGCCGCCTGGACGCCGCAGGTCGAGCAACTGATCCGCGATCTGAAAGCCAAAGGCGGCGGAACCGCCTTCGTCACGGTCGGCGTCGGCCATCTGATCGGGCCTGACAGCCTGATCATGATGTTGCGCGCCGATGGTGTCAAAACGGAGCAGGTTCGCTAAAAAAATGGGCCTTATGTGGTATTAT
>DATMTF010000329.1:0-3654 GCA_035565015.1 Asticcacaulis sp.
GACGAAACCTACGCCATGCGCATGCGCAGGGCGGCCAAGATTAAGGCTGAGCGCCAGAGCGCCCGTCGCGCTGGCGCCGATAAAACCGCGGCGTGAAACGGATGACATGATGTGGACTCCCTGCGGACCATTTTTATGGCGCGCAGGCTAGCGAATAATCGCGAATAAGCAAATTCAAAATAATTATTGCGACAGGTATGGCTAAGTAGCGCCAAGTAGGGCTGGAAAGCGACTTAGGCAGCGTCCGTCTTACTGCGCGATTCGCGCACAGAGCCGCGCAGCGGCGGCATACGCAGCCTCGCCCCTAAAGATTGCCTGAAGGTTAACGCGACCTAGATCGCACGGACGCGGTCGCCGCGCGTAAAGCGCACAAAGCCGTTCATACGCCGATAGGGGCGCAGGCGCGTCTCCGGCGCGAACCGCATCATCAGCCGTATCAGCGGATGGGCGGGCAGGTCGCGTCCCAGCCTGCGGCCTTCTTCGCCCAGATAGACCATCTCGTCGATCTGCCAGCCCTTGTCGGCGAAGAAGCGCGACCAGTCTTCCGGGCCGTCGCCTGGATCGAAGCGGAAAGGCGCGTTGGCGGCCAGCCGCTGCATCACCTTGCCGCGCGCCGACAGGGTGTGGAACAGCGGCCCGAAATAGTCGCTGAGCCAGGCCGCAATATGCGGCTGCGCCGCCAGATCGCGCGCCAGACCTGCGACCTGATCATTGCTCAGATAGGGAACCACGCCCTCGGTCAGCACGACGACGCGCCGCCCCTGCGTGTTCAGCGCCGCCAGCATGTCGCGCCGCGCAACACCATCGCCCAGATCGCATACAAGACGCCTCAGTCGGCATACTGGTTTTTCGTCAGCAAGCGCCTCATCCTTGTACGCGATCATCGGCGCGAAATCGACCTCGACCCATTGCAACTCAGGCGGCAGGTCGAGCCGATAGGGGCGGGTGTCCAGCCCGGCGCCCAGATTGAGGATCATGTCGGCGCCGTCCTTCACCGCGTCGCGGATCAGACCGTCGATAATATGGGTGCGCAGCGCCATCGACCAGGCCATGGCGCGCGGAATCCCCATATGGCTGGCGATTTTGCGCCCGCGCTCTCCGGCCAGTTTCTCCGCCAGCGGGTCGAGAAACAGGGCGTCCGGTCGCTTGCCCTCCTGCGCGCGATGCCAGGCGACCCAGAAGGCGGTGTCGGAAACATGTTGAACAGGTTCAGGCATAGACGGTAACCTTGTGCGATCGGACGATACTAAGACCATACTTCTCCCCAAACCGCCAGAAGCCGCTCAATGACCTCAGCCCTCGATGTTCTGAAAACAATTTACGGCTACGACGCCTTTCGCGGCCCGCAGGCGCGCATTGTCGAGCATGTCATCGCCGGTCATAACGCCTTCGTATTGATGCCGACCGGCGGCGGCAAGTCTTTATGCTATCAGATTCCGGCCATTGTCCGTCCCGGCATGGGACTGGTCGTGTCGCCGCTGCTGGCCCTGATGGCCGATCAGGTCGCGGCCCTGCGTCAGGCGGGCGTGCGGGCGGCGGCGCTCAATTCCGATCTGTCAGGCGAAGCGCGTCAGGCCCTGTGGCGCGACGTCGAAAACGGCGCCCTCGACCTGCTCTATGCCGCGCCCGAAACCCTGTTGCGCGACGATGTGCTGGAGCGATTATCGCAGGCGCAGCTATCGCTGATCGCCATCGACGAAGCCCATTGCCTGTCGCAGTGGGGGCATGATTTCCGCCCGTCCTACCGCCACCTCGACGCGCTGGTTCAACGCTTCCCCGACACGCCGCGCATGGCCCTGACCGCGACGGCGGACGCGCCGACGCGCGGCGAGATTCTGGCGCATCTCGATATCGCGGACGACGACGCCTTCATCGCTGGTTTCGACCGCTCAAATATCTATTACGCTATTGAAGAAAAAGACAATCCACGCACCCAGCTAAAGTCATTTCTTAACAAACATGACGGCGAAAGCGGCATCGTCTATTGCCTGTCGAAGCGTAAGACCGAGGAGACCGCCGCCTGGCTGCGCGATCAGGGCTATGATGCGCTGACCTATCACGCCGGTATGGACAAGTCTGCGCGCGAAGCCAACCAGACGCGCTTTCAGCACGGCGAAGCGGTGATCATGGTCGCCACCATCGCCTTCGGCATGGGCATCGACAAGCCGGACGTGCGCTTCGTCGCCCATCTCGACCTGCCGGGCAGTATCGAGGCCTATTATCAGGAGACGGGCCGGGCCGGGCGTGACGGCCTGCCGTCCGAGGCGCTGATGCTGTACGGCTCTGAGGATATCGCCTTGCGCAGCCGCTTTATCGAGCAGTCCGACGCGTCAGATGGGCGCAAACGCATGGAACGGCAGAAGCTCGACGCGCTGCTGGGTCTGGCCGAGACGGCGGGCTGCCGCCGTCAGGCGCTGCTGGCCTATTTCGGCGATCAGAGCGCGCCATGCGGTCATTGCGACACCTGCGCCGATCCGCCGGAAATGTTCGATGGCGTCATCGCCGCACAAAAGGCCCTGTCCTGCATCTACCGCACGGGCGAGCGCTTCGGTCAGGCCTACATTGTCGATGTGCTGCTTGGCGCGAATAATGAGCGTATCCGCAGCTTCGGCCACGACCAGTTGTCCACCTTCGGCATCGGGACCGAGTATGACAGCCGCACATGGCGGGCGATTCTTCGGCAACTGATCGCCCTGCGTCTGATCGAGGTCGATCTGGCCGGGCATGGCGGCCTGTCCATCGCGCCCGCCGGTCGCGACTTCCTGCGTCAAAAGCCGCCGCTGAAGCTGCGCGCCCCCTCGGTCAAACGCGCCAGGACTCGTAAAGCCGCCCGTCAGCAGATGGCCTCCGCCATCGCTGCCGCCAATCAGGCCTTGTTTGAAGCCCTGCGCGCCAAACGCCTGGAGATCGCCCGCGATCAAGGCGTGCCGCCCTATGTCATCTTCCATGACAAGACCCTGATCGAACTGGCGACGAGACGACCTGTCACGCGAGCCGAACTGGCAGAGGCGCCGGGGGTTGGCGAGGCCAAACTCGACCGCTATGGCGCGGCGTTTTTGGCCGTAATCGCTGCGTCTGGATGAGAAGGCCGGTAAACCCGTCAGAGCATTATGCGCTCAGGTCGCAGCGCGATTGCGCCGAAGGAAGGCTGAGTTGGCGCGCAGACTGCTTTTTACAGCGCGCTTCGCATCCGGCTTGCAGGTGAAATCATCGATCACCCGGTCGCGGTCCGCCGCGCTTTGCAGCGGTTTGAAATAACCCTCGATCCAGCCCATATGATAGACGATGTCGCAGGTCGCGCCGAGCGGCGGCAGTTTTTGCGCCTCGCCCTGATAGTTCAGATAGACGTCGAGGCTGGCCAGATGATTTTCCGTCACGCCGATCCGCAACCAGGTGCGCAACAGACCGGACGGCGCAGGCTTTTTGCCGTATTCGCTGATGACGACATTGTGCAGGGTCGAGGTCTTGTATGCGTAGTCGCTGGGTCCGGCGTACGCGCCGCCAGCGGCCAGAAGGGCGGCGAGGGCGAGGCTGATGGGGACGGCAGGCGCTTTCATGGCGTTATACTATATCGAACGGACCCTTGGCGCAAAAAGAAAAAGCCCTGCGTACGGCAGGGCTTTGTCTTCAGCTTGATCAGGCTTGCGGCGTCTG
>DATMTF010000330.1:0-1549 GCA_035565015.1 Asticcacaulis sp.
TGGGAAAAATGCCGTAATCAGCGTTGCAGGCGGTCAAACGATCTGATAGCTGACCGCTTCGCTCCAGTGAGGCCTGATGGCGGAGCGGTTACGCAGCGGATTGCAAATCCGTGTAGCCCGGTTCGACTCCGGGTCAGGCCTCCAAGCGATTTTCCTTACATATTTAAGGCTTTACGCCGCGCGCACTGAATTCAGGAAGCGCGCCAGTTCCTCGCGCAGGCGCGCGGCGACGTCCGCAACGGATTTGGCCTCTTCAAAAACGACGCTGGCTACCTGGCCCGTCTCATTGGCGCCGTCGCGCACCGAATCAATATCCTCGCCCACGCTGCGCGAACCGGCGGCCAGCGATTCGACGGTTCCGGCAATGCGGCTGGTCGCCGTCTGCTGCGCCGCGACCGAGCGGGCAATATCGTCCGCGCCCGCGCGCAGGTCGGCGATGGTCCGCACGATGTCGCCAATAGCGGCGACCGCGCCGCTGGCGTCTTTCTGTATCTGCTGCACCTTGCCGGTGATCTCGGCGGTGGCCTTTTCGGTTTGCTGCGACAGGGCCTTGACCTCGGCGGCCACAACGGCGAAGCCTGCGCCATGCTCGCCCGCGCGCGCCGCCTCAATGGTGGCGTTGAGCGCCAGCAGATTGGTCTGCGACGCAATCTGCGCGATCAGATCCACGACAGCGCTGATCTCGTCGGCGCTGCGCCCCAAACGCGTCATCAGGGCTGAGGTCGCTTCGGCTTCGCCGGATGCGCGCGCCGACACCTGAGACGCCGCCAGGGTGGAGCCCGCGATTTCGTCAGCCGACTGCGACAGTTCCTGCACCGTGGCGGCGACCTGTTGCGCGCTGTGCGAGGTTTCGCTGGCGACGCGCGCGACCTTGGCCGCGCTTTCCGAAGCGTTGAAGGCCGATTCGCTCATCTGTTCAGAGGTCAGAATCATGGCCTGCGAGGAGCGGGTCAGTCCCTCCAGAAGGCTGGCCATCTGCGCCTCCAGTTGCGCGCCCATGGCCTGCAACGCATCGCGGCGCTCGCTGGCGATCACCTCGGCGCGACGCGCGGTCTCTCCTTCCAGCCGCAACAGCTCCAACCCGTTGGCGCGCAGGACGTCGATGGCGCGCGCCATATCGCCGATTTCGTCGGAGCGCCGTGCGCCCTCCGCCGCCCGGCTGTAGTCGCGGGCCGCCAGCGCCTTCATATGCTGACTCAGGCGGTTCATTATGGAAAAGACTTCGCGATCGAAATAGACCGCCGCAACCAGGCCCAGAACGCCGACCGCCAACCCGAACGATAGAGCCAGATGTGAAAAGCCCTGCTCCATCCGCACAATCCGCGCCGCGGCGGCGCTGTCTCCGACCTCGCCCGCCATTCGGATCACGGTGTGAGTCTGCTCGGCCACCCACAGGACAGCCCCGGTCAATCCAAGGAAAAGCAAAGCAAGAAGCGCACGGATGCGAAATTTGATCGGAGGCAGACGCACGGCAAGGAGTCCTGATGATGTACTTGTGATGGGCAGGCTTTCCCGCAGCGGGTTAAATTGTCATGAACAGACCGTGCGG
>DATMTF010000331.1:0-10537 GCA_035565015.1 Asticcacaulis sp.
CGGCAAGTCGACGCTCGGCTATGCGCTGGCCGGCCGCCCGAACTATGAGATCAAGGGTGGCAGCGTCGATTTCAACGGTGTGGACCTGCTGGACAAGGACGTGCATGAGCGCGCCGCCGCTGGCCTCTATCTGTCGTTCCAGTATCCGCTGGAAATTCCCGGCGTGCCGGCCCTGACCTTCCTGCGCACGGCTCTGAATGCACAGAAGAAGCTGCGTGGTGAGGACGAGATGTCGGCGCCCGATTTCCTCAAGCGCGTCCGCGAAGTCGCCAAGACCCTGAAGATCGACATGGACATGCTGAAGCGTCCGCTCAATGTCGGTTTTTCCGGCGGCGAGAAGAAGCGCATGGAAGTGCTGCAAATGGCGCTGCTGGAGCCGAAATTCCTGATCCTAGACGAGACGGATTCGGGTCTCGACATCGACGCGCTCAAAGTCGTGTCGGATGGGGTCAATGCTTTGCGCAGCCCCGACCGCGCCATGCTGGTCATCACCCATTACCAGCGCCTGCTCGACCATATCAAGCCGGACCGGGTGCATGTGCTGGTGGCGGGGCGCATCGTCAAATCGGGCGGGCCGGAGCTGGCGCTGGAGCTTGAGGCGCACGGTTACGACCAATTCTTAGGCGAGGCCGCTTAGGTGCTGACGCAACTCGACATTTTCGATCCGTCGTCCTATCCGACGCGCCGCCATGAGGAGTGGAAATATTCCGACCTTAGCCGTGCGCTGCGGACCGCGCCGGGCAAGCCTCTGGTGGTGCGCACCCTATCGGAACTGGAGTCCGAACCGGACGGCTTCACCTATTTCTCCGCCGATGAGGCCGGTTTCGACGGGCTGCAAAAGGCCGCCGATCACGCGATCCAGCATTCGGGCCGCCTCTATATCGACGGCAATGATTTCGGCGATGAGGACATCTATCTCGGCTATCAGGGCGCGGGCCATATCGAGCTGAAAGGCGGCCAGAGCCTCACCGTATTCGAAGACTATACCGGCGCCTTCGACTATGCGGTGAACACGCAACTGCGGTTCACGTTGGCGAAGGGCGCGCGTCTGATCCGCGTCGTGATCCTTGACGAGCCGGAATCGGCGGTGTCTATTCGCCGTTCGCTGATCGAGACCGCGCCGGGCAGCGTGTTCAAACAATATGTCTTTTCGACCGGCGCGAAATTCCAGCGCTTCGAGACGCATGTGAACCATGCCGGCCACGGCGCCGAGGTCGAGCTGAACGGCGCCTATCTTCTGAAAGACAAGCGCCATTTCGACCTGACCACGCGCGTCCTGCATACGGATATCGACGGCGTGACGGCGCAACTGACCAAGGGGCTGGTCAAGGATGCCGCTACCGCCGTGTTTCAGGGCCGCATCTTCGTCGAGCGCGGCGCGGACGGCACGGATGCGCGCATGCGGCATCAGGCGCTGATCCTCAACGACGGCGCGCATATCCGCGCCAAGCCGGAACTGGAAATCTACGCCGACGACGTGCAATGCGCCCACGGCAACACCATCGGCGCGCTGGATGAAGACGCCATGTTCTTCTGCCAGACGCGCGGCTTAAGCGAAGACGAAGCGCGGGCTCTATTGACTCAGGCCTTCGTCGTGCCGGTCGCCGATGCGATACCGGATGAGGTTCTGCGTGAAACCGTCCTGAATTTCCTTGAGAATGTTACGGAGGCATATCATGGCCTTTGACGTGATGAAGGCGCGCAAGGATTTCCCCATCCTGTCGCGTGAGATCAAGGGCAAGCCGCTCGTCTATCTCGACTCCGGCGCCTCGGCGCAGAAGCCGGAAGCGGTGATCGAGGCGATGAGCCGCGCCATGCGGCATTCCTACGCCAATGTGCATCGCGGTCTGCATCGCCTCGCCAATGAAACGACCGACGCCTATGAGGCCGGACGCGAGACGGTGGCGCGTTTTATGGGCGCGCAGACGAATGAGATCGTCTTCACCAAATCGGCGACCGAAGCCGTCAATCTGGTGGCCAATAGTTGGGGGGATCACCTGCAAGCGGGCGATGAAATCCTGACCACGGAGATGGAGCACCACGCCAATATCGTGCCGTGGTACATGCTGGCTGAGCGCAAGGGTTTAAGACTGATCTATGCTCCGATCCTTGACGACGGATCGCTCGATATGGCGGCCTTCGATCAACTATTGACGCCGCGCGTCAAGCTGGTCGCCGTCACCCATATGTCGAACGTGCTGGGTACGATCAATCCGGTGGCGGAGATTGTGCAAAAGGCGCATGCGGTCGGCGCCAAGGTGCTGATCGACGGCGCGCAGGGCATTGTGCATCTGCCGGTAGATGTGAAGGCGCTGGACGCCGACTTCTACGTCTTTTCCGCGCATAAGCTCTACGGCCCGACCGGGCTGGGCGTGCTCTACGCCAAGGCCGACCTGCTGGAGGCCATGCCGCCGTGGCAGGGCGGCGGCGAGATGATCGCGCACGTGAGCAAGGAGAAAATCACCTGGAACGAGCCGCCGCACCGCTTTGAGGCCGGTACGCCCGCCATTCTGGAGGTGATCGGGTTGAAGGCCGCCATAGACTGGCTGTCGGCGCTGGATCGCGAAGCGGTTGCCGCGCATGAGCACATGCTTTACCAGCGTGCGCATGACGCACTGACGCAGATCAACAGCTTGCGCGTACACGGCGAGGCGCCGGGCAAGGGCTCGATCCTGACCTTCAGTCTTGGACAGGCGCACGCGCACGACGTGGCGCAGATCCTCGACCGCTATAATGTCGCGGTGCGGGCGGGCACGCATTGCGCTGAGCCGCTGATGACGCGACTGGGCGTGACCTCTACCGTGCGCGCCTCCATCGCCCTATATAATACACAAGCCGAGATCGACACGCTGGCCGAAGCGGTCGCCAAGGCCCAATCTTTCTTTGCCTAGAGTACCGTCATGACCGAAGCGAATGCGGAAACGCAAGACTCGATGTTCAGCCTGGATGAGATGGGCGGCAATCAACCCGCCGCGCTCGAACAGGCGGAACTCGACCGGCTGACGGATGAGTTGATCGCTGCGTTCAAGACCGTGTTCGATCCGGAAATACCGGTCGATATCTACGAACTGGGCCTGATTTATAAGGTCGATGTTTCTGACGATCGGCATGTGGTGGTCGATATGACCCTGACGGCGCCGGGTTGCCCGGTGGCGGGCGATATGCCGGGCTGGGTGCAGCAGGCCGTCATGGGCGTCAAGGGCGTCGCGGGCTGCGACGTCAATCTGGTCTTCGATCCGCCGTGGGACTCGTCGCGCATGAGCGATGAGGCGAAACTTCAGTTGAATATGTTTTGAGCATGGAAACGCAACCCGCTGTCACACCCCGCGCGCGCCGTCCGCGCCCCGCCATTGTCAGCCTGACCGAGGCCGCCGCCGAACAGGTCAAGGCGATCATGGCGCGCCCAAGAAACGATGGAAACGATCAGCCGTATGTGGGCCTGCGTGTCGGCGTCAAACAGGGCGGCTGCGCCGGGCAGGAATATGTGCTGTCCTATGCCGAAGAGATTGGGCCGCTCGATGAGGTGATTACCGACAAGGGCGTCACCATCCTGATCGAACCCAAGGCGGTCCTGTACCTGGTTGGCACGGTTATCGACTATGAGACGACCAAGCTGGCGTCGAAATTCGTGTTCAATAATCCGAACGAGACGGACGCCTGTGGATGTGGGGAAAGCGTGACGATCAAGCCCGTCGCCGCAGATTAAGCCTTCACGTTATCGGCCTCATTCAGCCAGCTCAGCCCTTCGTCCAGCGTCATGAAGGCGCGTCGAATGTCACGCGGAAAGTGCGGCGCGACCGTATTGACGCGCGCCAGATCGAGCGGATTATTGACAATGACGGCGACCTTGCCGAGATAATCGACGCCGTGCGTGCGCTGGTCCCACCAGATGGCGAAACGCGCGATCTGGTCGTAATCCACGACGCCTTCCGCGCGGCGGTAATCGAATAGCCGGTTATAGCGCCATGGCTCCGCGATCTCGCTGTAAACCGCGATCCATTTTTCCACGAGCGCATGGCTGTCGATGTCGCCGGTCATGCGAAAGATGATCAGGTTCTCGTCATTATGGATGTGCGCGCTGACATGGAAGCCTCGCGGCATGGGTACGCTCCTGCATAATTCTGAAAGCGTACAGGCGTGATCCTTAATAAAGACTTGGCGCGGTTGTCACGCTTACGTCAAGACGGCGTCAGCGGGCAGGGATGGCGTGAAGGGCTGGCCGTTGGCCTCGCTGATCAGGTGCTGGCTGCGCGTCTCGATTCGGTCGCGCAAAGTCTCCAGAAAAGCGTCCTTGTCCATGCCCGGCATGATCGGTTCCAGAAAGTCCAGCACGGCGGTTCCGGGGCGTTTGCGGAACGACTGCTCCTGCCAGAACAGGCCCAGATTGGTGGCGACGGGGATGACCGGCATGTCGAAATCGCGCATCATGTGCCAGACGCCCGCGCGATAGCGGCGATAGGTTCCGGGCGCATTGAGATGGCCTTCGGGATAGATCAGAATGGAACGCCCGTCGCGCGCGGCGTCTGCGGCGCGGCTGGCCAGCGCCTTGCGCGCCTGATGGCCGCCGCAATTGTTGACGACGATGGCGCCCAGCTTGCGCAGCAGGGTTCCCATTAACGGGTATTTTTCCAGATGGTCGCCGGTCACGAAAGCCAGATCGTCAAACTGGGCATAGATACAGAAGCCGTCGCCCCAGCTTTGATGTTTGCAGGCATAGATAACAGGCTGCGGAAGCAGATGTTCACGCCCGCGCACCTCCAGCCGGATGCCGGCGAAAATGCGCATCGCCTGCACCATATGGCGCGTATAGCGCTTGATGACCCAATGTACAGGCGCGCGTCCGGGCAGCAAGGAAGCCGCCAGCGCCATCAGGCTATAGCTGATCGACAAAGTCCAATAGGCAAGGGCGAAGACAAAGCTGCGCATGACATATCTCCTGACAACGAATTTGAACATTGTTCAATATCGTTGTCAAGCAGAATGAGTCAAGCGGCGTTGGAGTTGCTTTCCAGCGCGTCGGCCAGGGTGACGCGGTTGCGTCCGGCGTTTTTGGAGTGGTAGAGCGCCTTATCGGCGCGGTCGAGCAGGTCGAAGGAATCTTCGCCATACTGACGCTGCGCGACGCCGACGGAAATGGTGACCGTGCCGAGATCTTCATTGGTCGAACGGCGTTTCAGAACGCGCGAGGCGATTTCCTGCCGCGCCTCGTTGAGCAGACGCTCAACCTGGGCGCTGGTTTCGCCAGGGAACAACAGGCCGAATTCTTCGCCGCCGTAGCGCGCGGCCATGCGCGGCGGACGACCGATACGCGCCAGAACCGATGCCACGTAACGCAGCACCTGATCGCCGGTCTGATGACCCCAGGTGTCGTTGAAGCGCTTGAAATGATCGATGTCGATGACCGCCAGACTGAGCGGCGTCGAGACGTCATCGTGCTCGCAATGGCCGTCCAGCGCTTCGTCGAAGGATTTGCGGTTGGCCAGGTTGGTCAGGGCGTCGGTCATCGCCTCCATGCGCACCTGATCGAGATGCTTGCGCAGACGATTGACCTCGCGCGAGGAGTCCGACAGGCGGTTCTCAAGCGAGGCATGGTGATCGAGTACAGTCGTCGTGGCCTCGCTCAGGCTGTCGACCAGCTTTTGCAGCGCCGAAATATCGACTCCGACCATGGAATCGCGCGCGCTTTGCAGGGTTTCGGAATAGGTGCGCTGCGTCTTCTGAGCGTCGCTGATCACCTCGGTGATCGACGCCAGTTCGCGCGTCAGCTTCAGGCCGGCGTCGCGCACCTCGTCGTTCAGCTTCATGCGCGCGATGAATTTCGTGGCCAGGCTTTCCGAAACGTCTTCGGTAATGGTTTCGCCGGCGGCGATCAGGCGGTGAATTTCCTGCGCCAGCGCACATTCGGGATCGCCGACGACATACAGCCAAAGCTCGTAATTGAGCGGGGTGGGCCAGACGCCATGTTCCTGCATCAGCCGCAGAGCTTCACCCGCAAGGGCGTAGGCGTTCGGGCTTCGGATGCTGATCTCTATATCGTTATTCATTGTGAGCGGAGGTTCCCCTGGGTCGTCCGGCATTAGCGATTCTTCGCCTCTGCGCCACTCTAGACCAACTTCTCTGACAGGCGGTTAACGCCGTTCGCTTTTTCGGTGAGGGGGCGTTTCCGCTCAGGTCTTCACAGTCGCGCCGCGCAACATAAAGGCGGGAGTGTGATCACCAAAAGCGCTGTCGATTTGCGGCTTATTCTCTGTTTTTTCGGACTTTTTCTTGCGTGACGCCACAGGCTTCACCGCCTCTTTTGTCGCTTTTTCCTGTGCGACGGGCGCTTCTGCGGCGCTCACAATTTTTTCAGGCGCTGCGGGCGGGACGGCGCGTTCGCGGCTTTTGGGCGCGTGATCACGCTTGCGTCCGCCGCGGCCCTTGTCTGAATCGCGACGAGGACTGCGCGGCGCTTCGTCCAGGCCGCTGTAGTCCACATCGAGCGACAGAGGCTCCGGCTCTTTCTTGATCAGCTTGATCACCTTGTCGAAATTCTTTTCGTCAGCGGGCGATAACAGCAGATAGGCTTCGCCTGTGCGTCCGGCGCGACCGGTGCGACCGATGCGATGGACATAGTCGTCGGCATGATGCGGGACGTCGAAATTGAACACATGGCCGACATCGGGAATATCGAGACCGCGCGCGGCGACGTCCGAGGCGACCAACAGGGTCAGATCGCCCTTGCGGAAGGCGTCCAGCGTCTTCATGCGCAAAGCCTGATCGAGGTCGCCGTGGATCGGCGCGGCGTTGAAGCCGTACTTGGCCAGCGACTTGGCGACGATATCGACATCGGTCTTGCGATTGCAGAAGACGATGCCGTTCTTGATCTCCAGCGTGTTCAGCAGGGCGCGCAGGGCGATGCGCTTGGCGCGCACGTCGCGGTGCGGCACGCGCAGCAGGTATTGCGTGATGTTTTCATTGGTCGAGGCCGGACGCGAGACTTCGATGCGCACCGGGTTCTTCAGGAACTGTTCGGTCAGGCGCGTGATTTCCGGCGGCATGGTCGCCGAGAAGAACAGGGTCTGGCGCGTCGGTGGAGTCAGCTTGAAGATGCGCTCGATGTCGGGAATGAAGCCCATGTCCAGCATGCGGTCGGCCTCATCGACCACCATGATCTGCACGCCGTTGAGCATCACCTTGGATCGGTCGAACAGGTCGAGCAGGCGGCCCGGCGTGCAGATCAGCACGTCGACGCCCTTATCCAGCTTGGCGACCTGATCGGTCATCGACACGCCGCCGATCAGCAGCGCCCAGTTCAGCTTATGGAATTTCGCGTATTTCTCAAAGGCTTCGGCGACCTGATCGGCCAGTTCGCGCGTCGGCGCCAGCACGATGGCGCGCGGCATGCGGGCGCGCGAACGCCCGGCGGCCAGACGCTCGATCATCGGCAGGGTGAAGGCGGCGGTCTTGCCCGTGCCGGTCTGGGCGATGCCCAGCACGTCCAGTCCGGTCAGCGCGACCGGTATGGCCTGCTCCTGAATGGCGGTTGGCGTGTCGTAGCCTGTTTCAGCCACGGCCTTGAGCACTTCAGCGCCCAGACCCAGATCGGTAAATTTCGTCATGATACCTGCAATTGTGAATGCGCTCACATAGCAGAAATCGCCGGAATTAACAGGTTTTTCTGCGCTTTTACGGCTATACGTCCAGATCGGCGGCGGCGAATTCGGCGTGGTCCTGAATATAGCGGAAGCGCAGTTCCGGTTTGCGGCCCATCAGGGTCTCGACCAGATCTTCGATATCGTCTTCATCGTGCGGCAGGGTGACGCGCGCCAGGGTGCGCGTCTTAGGGTCCATCGTCGTTTCCTTGAGCTGGTTCGGCATCATTTCGCCTAGGCCCTTGAAGCGACCGATTTCCGGGCGCTTGCCCTTGAATTCCCTGGCGATCAGCTCATCGCGGTGGGCGTCGTCGCGCGCATACATGGTCTTGCCGCCGAGACTCAGACGGTACAAGGGCGGCATGGCCAGGTACAGATTGCCGTTGCGGATCATCGACGGCATGGTGCGATAGAAATAGGTGATCAGCAGGCTGGCGATGTGGGCGCCGTCGACATCGGCGTCGGTCATGATGATGATGCGCTCGTAACGCAGGTCTTCTTCGCGGAATTTGGCGCCGGGCTGCACGCCCAGAGCCAGACCGAGATCGGACAATTCCTGATTGGCGCGCGCCTTGTCGCCGGTGGCCGAGGCGACGTTGAGAATCTTGCCGCGCAGGGGCAGGATGGCCTGGATGTTACGGTTGCGGCCCTGTTTGGCCGAGCCGCCAGCCGAATCGCCTTCGACGATGAACAGTTCGGTGCCGTTGGCGTCCTGACGCGCACAGTCGGCCAGCTTGCCGGGCAGGCGCAGCTTGCGCGTCGCCGAGGCGCGCTGGATTTCCTTGTCCTTGCGCTTCTTGAGGCGTTCCTCGGCTTTTTCGACGATGAACTGCAGCAGCTTGTCGGCCTGTTTCGGCGACGAGGTCAGCCAATGGTCGAACGGATCGGCGAGGGCGCGTTCGACCAGTCTTTGCGCATCGGGCGAGGACAGGCGGTCCTTGGTTTGGCCCTGAAATTCCGGGTTGCGGATAAACACCGAGATGACAATGCCCGCGCTGGCCGCCACGTCTTCGGCGGTGATCAGGCCGCCGCGCTTGTCGCCGGTCATTTCGGCGTAGGATTTCAGCGAGCGGGTGAGGGCGGCGCGCAGGCCCGCCTCATGCGTGCCGCCATCAGGCGTCGGAATGGTGTTGCAGTAGGATTGCACAAAGCCGTCATGTTCGCCGAAACCCGCGGCGGACCAGACCACGGCCCATTCGACCGCGCCCGCGTCGTCGGCGCGTTCGACCCGACCCGAAAAGATGTCCGAAACCGTCTCCGAATCCTTGACGCGCTCGGCCAGATAGTCGGCCAGTCCATTTGGGAAGTAGAACTTATCTTCCGCAGGCGTCTGGTCGTGGATCACGTCCGGCGCGCATTTCCAGAAGATTTGCACGCCGCGGAACAGATAGGCTTTCGCCTTGGTCATGCGATAGAGGCGCGCAGGTTTAAAATGGTGCGAGCCGAAGATTTCCGCATCGGGCGCGAACCGCAGTTTCGTGCCGCGTTTCTTCGACGGCTGAACCTGAGCGATGGGCGACAGCGCATGGCCGCGGGAAAAATCCTGACGCCATTCGTGGCCGTCGCGCCAGACGGTGACTTCCAGACGCTCAGACAGGGCGTTGACCACAGAGGCGCCGACGCCGTGCAGACCGCCGGACGTCGCATAGGCCTTGCCGGAGAACTTACCACCCGAATGCAGCACGGTCATGATGACTTCAAGCGCCGACTTGCCCGGATATTTCGGGTGCGGATCGACCGGCATGCCGCGCCCGTCGTCGCGTACGCTGACATAGCCATCGGAATCCAGTTCGACCCAGATCGCCTTGGCGTGGTTGGCGACGGCTTCGTCCATCGCATTGTCGAGCACTTCGGCGAACAGGTGGTGCAGCGCTTTTTCGTCGGTGCCGCCGATATACATGCCCGGACGCTTGCGCACCGGCTCCAATCCTTCCAGCACCTCGATACTGGAGGCGTTATAACCGGCGTCTGGCATTGTCTGCAGCTTTACGGGCGCAGGAATGACCTCCGCCGGTTTGCGCGTTTCGGCCTTCGCCGCCGACTTCGGCTTTTCGGGCTCGCCGCCATCGAACAGGTTGGGGATCGGAGTGCTCGTCATATCCTCAGCATCTTATGATTCGGCCCATATTCGTAAAGCGGACTGCGCAGCGCAACAGAAAAAGGCCGCAGGTCCGATGAGAACCTGCGGCCTTTTGTGGAAAGCTTTACGCCTGAAGCTTAGAAGGTCGCCTTCAGGGTCGCCGCGAAGGTCGACGGCAGACGCGAAGCGCTGGTCCAACGCAGGTCCAGACCGAGCGCGTCGGTCAGAGCGTAGGTCACGCCGATGTTCTCGGTGGTGTAGCCCGTGGCGGAAATCGTGGCGCCGGCGCCGTCGGTATAGCTGTAGGCGCCGCTTTCGTAGTTGCCGATCGCGCCCGAAATGCTCAGCTTGTCGGTCAGCGGGTACGAAGCGTTGACTTCATAGTACGGATCTTCCAGCGACTCGGTCGGCAGGTACATGGCGGCGCCAATCGTGCCCTTGCCCATCGGGTGGTTGACGGCGGCCTTCAGTTCGCCGACCGAACCGGCGTCGGCGTCGTCATGGCCGGGATACGTGTAGTAGATCACGCCGAAATCGAAGCCGTAATCGCCAACCTTCGGGGTGACGCCCATATAGAAGTCGGCTTCGGTCGAGGTCGAGGTGCCCCAATCGACGTTCGACAGCCAGGTGCCGGCGTAGAAGATGCCCTTGGAGTAGTCCGCGCCGCCTTGCAGAGCCGCGCCGTTATTGGTTTGCGTGACGCCGCGCCACACATAGTTGCTGGTGGCGGCGATGTTGAAGCTCAGCGAGCCTGCGTTATCCTGCGCCATGGCGGCGCTGCCCGCGAAGAGGGCGCTGAAGGCCACGGCGGCGACAAGAAGCG
>DATMTF010000332.1:0-16709 GCA_035565015.1 Asticcacaulis sp.
CCCCTCCACCGCTTCGCGGTCCCATGGCTTTGCAAAAGCTATACTTTTGCTTCGCCAAACCCCCGTAAACGGGGGAGGATGATGATGGCTATGCTCGCCGAAGGTGTGGCATGATGAGTCGAAAATGGCTGGCTTGCGAGCACCGGAGCGGAGCGTACTTATGTACGTGAGCACCGGAGCGCAGCAAGACGGCCATTTGCAGGCCATCAGGCCATGCCGTCAGTGTTTGCCGCGCCAGACTTGACGATAGGCCGCATACACCACGCCCGCCAGCAGCAGGAGATAGATAATGACCGAGAAGCCCATCTGTTTGCGTTCGACCATGTGCGGATCGGCGGCCCAGGCCAGGAAGGCGGCGACGTCTTCGGCGTTCTGCTTGACCGTCGAAGGCGTGCCGTCGTCGTAAGACACCTGCCCGTCCGACTTTAAGGGGGGCGGCATGGCCAGCACGCCGCCGTGCGGCACGTGGGCGGGATCGCCCTTCCACTGGGCGCGCAGATTGCCGTTGACGTGCGGGTAGTAGTACTGGCCCGGATTGAGCGTCAGCCCGGCGGGCGGGGTGTGCGAGCCGCTGACCACATTATAGATGTAGAGCGCCCCACCCTCGCGCGCCTTGGCCAGCACCGACATGTCGGGCGGCACGGCGCCGCCGTTCGACGCCTTGGCCGCTTCGTCGTTCTTGAACGGCGACGGGAAGCGGTCGGCGGGCGTGCCCTTGCGGGTGATGTCGTCACCGGTGTCCGGATCGATGTCGGCGATGTCGTATTCCGAGGCGATTTCCTTCACCACCGGATTGTCGTTCGGGTTCTTGTACTTGGGATCGTAGAAGGGGCCGCCCTTCTGGCCGAGATTGCGGAACGACACCAGGCGCATGGCGTGGCAGGTTGAGCAGACCTCGCGATAGACCTTGTAGCCGCGCTGCAACTGCGCCTGATCGAAGGTTCCGAACGGGCCTTCAAAGCTGAACGGGTGCGGCGGCTGCGCAAATGGCGCAGCGTTTGATTCGGCCAGAGCCGCGCCGCCTGTCAGGAGGGTTCCCGCCGCAATCAGGCCCGTCGCCAGTTTCGTCATAGGTTTCAACATGGAGATCAAGCCTTCTTCGCGTGGGCGGCCAAAACGGCTTCGGAGATCGAGGCCGGAACAGGCAGGGGGTCTTCCTTCAAACCGATCCACGGCATGATGATGAAGAAGAAAGCGAAATAGTAGGCGGCCAGCACCTGAGCGACCGTGGTGACATTGATTCCGGTCGGCTCGCCCAGCTTATCGGCGCCGAACTTGAACACGATCTGCGCCGGTTCCTGCGCGCCGCACCAGCCCAGACCCAGGCAGGCGACGACGAACAGGAAGAAGAACCAGCGCATCACCGGACGGTAGCGCATCGACTTGACTTTCGAGGTATCCAGCCACGGCAACAGGAAGATGGCGACGATGGCGGTGAACATCATCACCACGCCGATCAGCTTGGCCGGGATCGGGCCGATGTCGAAGGTGATGGCGCGCAGGATCGCGTAGAAGGGCAGCATGTACCATTCGGGCACGATATGGGAGGGCGTCACCAGCGGATTGGCCGGGATATAGTTGTCGGTATGGCCCAGCGCCTCCGGTGCAAAGAAGACGAAGACCGAGAACAGGATCAGGAACAGCACAATGCCGAGCCCGTCCTTGACCGTCGCATAGGGCGTGAAGGGGACCGTATCCTCCTTCGACTTGATCTCGACGCCAGTCGGATTGTTCTGGCCGACCACATGCAGCGCCCAGACGTGCAGCACCACGACGCCCGCAATCACGAAAGGCAGCAGATAGTGCAGCGAGAAGAAGCGCGTCAGGGTCGGATTATCGACCGCGAAACCACCTTGCAACCAGGTCAGGATCGACGGACCAACGACCGGAATGGCGCCGATCAGATTGGTGATCACCACCGCGCCGTAATAGGACATCTGGCCCCACGGCAGAACATAGCCCATGAAAGCCGTGGCGATCATCAGGAAGTAGATGATGCAGCCGAGCAGCCACAGCACTTCGCGCGGCGCCTTGTAGGAGCCGTAATAGAGGCCGCGGAACATGTGGATATAGACGGCGAAGAAGAACATCGACGCGCCGTTGGCGTGGACGTAGCGCAGAAGCCAGCCGTAATTGACGTCGCGCATGATGCGCTCGACCGAATCGAAGGCCAGGGCGGAATTGGCGGTGTAGTGCATCGCCATGATCACGCCGGTGATGATCTGAATGCCCAGGCACAGCGACAGGATGCCGCCGAAGGTCCACCAGTAATTCAGATTTTTCGGCGTCGGATAATCGACGAAGCTGTCATAGGCCAGACGGGCGATCGGCAGGCGCGAATCCAGCCATTTTTCAAAGCCGGATTTCGGCTGATAGGTCGAAGCATGCTCGCTCATCTTTAGCCCACCTTGATCTTGCTGTCGGTCAGGAACGCATAGTCCGGCACCAGCAGATTCTTGGGCGCCGGCCCCTGACGGATGCGACCGGAGGTGTCATAGACCGAGCCATGACACGGGCAGAGCCAGCCGCCATATTCGCCGCCGCCGAAATTCGGCACGCAGCCGAGATGGGTGCAGACCCCGACGACGATCAGATACTTCTCGTGTCCGGGCTTGACGCGCTCGGAGTCGGGCTGCGGATCGCGCAGGGCTTTCCAGTCCGCATCCTGAGCCTCCTTGATTTCCTTGGGCGTACGATAGCGCACGAACAAAGGCTTGCCGCGCCATTTGACGACGACCTGCTGGCCCTCGACGACCTTGGACAGGTCGTATTCGATCGAAGCCAGCGCCAGAGTGTCCGCCGCCGGATTCATCTGGCCGATCAGCGGGATCAGCGTCATCGCCGCCGCGCCCGCGGCGCCTGCCCCCGCCGCTATGTAGATGAAATCACGACGGTTGGGATCGAGTGTCCCGCCGTCCTGTACAGGTTCGCTCACCTTTGCACCTCTCCATGTCCATACGCCGGGCGTACAGGCTTATCGCCGCCTGCCTCCGTTACACCCGCCGGCCGCGTTGAAGCGCGACCGGTTACTTTCGATTCGCCGTTCCCGCCGTCAGGCGCGACCGCGAAATGAGTTTCGTTGTAAGTGAACGTGATTCCGTAACGCTGTTAAGCCGCGCCTGCGGCTATCGGTCACGGCTTTCGCCCCTTACCGTCTATAATCACATTTCCACGAAGCTGACAAACCGGCAAACACTTTCTCCGCCGATTTCAGCCATATTTGACGTACCCGTGAGATATGCCCGCAAGATATGAAGGACGCCACGATTTCGTATGGACGCGCGCATGGCGGGCAGGTTAATGCCCTGATTTTTCCTCACGCAGAGCCGATCTGATGCGACTGGCGCTTTATCAACCCGATATTCCGCAAAACCTCGGCGCCGCGATGCGCCTGAGCGCGGCCTTCGCGCTCGACCTCGACGTGATCGAGCCATGCGGCTTTCCGCTTGGCGACAAGATGATCCGGCGCGCGGCGATGGATTATGCCGCCTGCGCCAAAGTGTCGCACCATGCGTCATGGGATGTTTATCTCAGCTTCCTTGCCGACCTGCGGCAGCCGTCGCGGCTGGTCCTGATGACGACCAAGGCTGCGCAACCGCTTTACGACTTCGCGTTTCAGACGGGCGACATTCTGCTGATGGGGCGTGAAAGCGCGGGCGTTCCGGACGAGGTGCATGAGCGGGCGGATGCGCGGCTCTATATTCCCATGTCGCCTCAGGCGCGCTCGATCAATGTGATCAACGCCGCCGCCATAGCGCTGGGCGAAGGCCTGCGGCAAGTCAAGGGCTTTCCCGGTCAGGCCTGAGCGCGTATAGCGGGATGATGACCGACACCAATCTCCTCGACGCGCGCCGTCTTAAGGCGTCCACCTGGTTCAGAGCGCTGCGCGACGATATCTGCGCCGCGTTCGAGCGGCTGGAAGACGAAGCCTCACCTGCCCTTTACGGCGAAGATGCGGGGCGTTTCGAGCGCACGCCTTGGTCGCGCCCCGAAGGTGGGGGCGGCGAAATGTCGATCATGAAGGGCCGCCTGTTCGAAAAGGTCGGCGTGCATATCTCAACCGTGCATGGCGAGTTCAAGCCGGAGTTCGCCAAATCGATTCCGGGCGCAGAGGACGATCCGCGCTTTTTCGCGACCGGCATCAGCCTGATCGCGCATATGACCAATCCGCATGTGCCCGCCGTGCATATGAATACGCGATTCATCACCACGACGCAGAGCTGGTTCGGCGGCGGGGCGGACTTGACGCCGTTAATGGCCGAGGACCGCCGCGAGGACGCCTCCGACGCCGTCGCCTTTCATGCCGCGCTGAAAGCCGCCTGCGACGCGCACGATCCGGCTTATTATGAGCGTTTCAAGGCGTGGTGCGACGACTACTTCTTCCTGCCCCACCGCAACGAACCGCGCGGCGTCGGAGGGATTTTCTACGACCACCTCAATTCCGGCGATCACGATGCCGACTTCGCCTTCACGCAGGATGTCGGCAGGGCGTTTCTGGCCATCTATCCGGAGTTGGTTCGCGGGCGCATGGAGCAGGCATGGACGGCGGATGAACGCGAGGCGCAACTGATCCAGCGCGGGCGCTATGTCGAGTTCAACCTGCTCTACGATCGCGGCACGATTTTCGGCCTGAAAACCGGCGGCTATGTGCCGTCGATCATGTCGTCCATGCCGCCCGTGGTTAAGTGGCCGTAGTCGAAGTCACGCCGCCAGAAACCGAGAGATCGCCGCCAGCAGGTCGTGGCGGTGCGAGTCGCGTTTCAGGGTCAGCACCGCGTCATCGACCAGCTTTTCGTCGATGCGGATTCCCTTGCGGCTGAGCAGCAGGTCGGTAGCGAAATCGTGGCTGAATTCCGGGTGGCACTGGAAGGACAGCGCCTTGCGGTTGGTGTAGTAGAGCGCGCCGTTGGGGGTGAAGTCCGATCCGGCCAGCACCACGGCGCCGTCGGGCATCCTGACCACCTGATCCTGATGCGTGACCGCGCAGGACAGGGTGTGCGCTGGTTTTCCGCCCAGTTTCGCCCACAGGTCCGGCGCGCGCAGGTCGTAATCGTGCAGGCCAATGCCCCAGCCCTTGTCTGATTTCTCGACATGGCCGCCCCAGGCCTGCGCCATGACCTGATGGCCGAAACAGATGCCGACGACGGGGATCTGATCGTCGAGATCGCGCAGCCAGGCGATCAGCGATTTGATCCACGGATCGTCCTCATAAACCCCGGCGGGCGAGCCGGTGATGACCACGCCCTTCAAATGCGCATCCGGATCGGGAAGATCGCCCTGCAAGGTCTTGAACACACGGAAGGTCCGCCCCTCGTCCGCCAGCAACTGCGCGAACATATCGGCATAGGTTCCGTAGTCTGCGTCCAGCCCCGCAGGCGGCACGCCGGTTTCTAAAATAGCGATATAGTCGCCGTGAGACTCGTCAACGCGCATCACAAAACACCCCGAATACGGAGCATTATTTTGGCGAATCTTTAAGCCGGTCAAGGGCGGCGTCGATCACGGCTTGCGAGAAATCGTGACGGAGCCAGTCGGCCTCAATGGCTTTCAGCGCCCGACCGACCTCCGGCCCCGCCGCAAGACCGAGTGCGATCAGGTCGGCGCCCTTGAGCGGAAAGGCCGGAACGTCCAAGTGGCGCAAGGAGTCCAGCAGGCTTTGCGCCCGCGCGGGCGCCTTGCCCAGATGCGCGCCGCTCAAGGCGACGGCGTCAAGCGCCGCTTCACGGCCATACGTATAAATCAGGCGGCGAATCTCCTCGCCTTCGGCCAGCGCTTCGGCGGCTTCGTGGGCGGATTTAAGGCGCAGATAAAGCCGTTGCGACAGGCGCAGACGCTTGCTCAGCGTCCTGAGCGCGGCGTCCTCCAGCAGGCCGCCATCGTCCAGCAGGGCGATCAGGCGCCGTTCCGGCTCCGTGGCTATGGCCAGCATGGCTTTGAAGGCGCTTAAGTGCGCGTCACGCCAGCCTGGCAGAACATGGGCCAGCACCCCGCCCGTCAGCATCGCCTCAAAGGCGGATAAGGGATTGGCGACGGCCAGGATTTTCAGCACCTCCTGTTGGATGCGCTCGCCGGACAGTTCATCTATGCCGTCCTTCAGCGCGAGGCAGGCCGCCAGTGACGTCGCGTCGATCTCGCGCGCATAGCCCGCCGTGAAGCGGAAAAAGCGCAGGATGCGTAAATAGTCTTCGCGGATGCGCTGCTCCGCCTCGCCGATAAAACGCACCCGCCGCGCCGCGATGTCGGCAAGCCCCTGGCCCGTCGGATCATAGATCTGCCCGTCGATGTCGGCGTAGAGGGCGTTAAGATAGAAGTCGCGGCGCTGCGCGTCCTTCCCCCAGTCCGTTGTGTAGCGCACAACAGCGCGGCGCCCGTCGGTCTCGACGTCTTCGCGCAGCGAGGTGATCTCGAACGGCTGACCGTCCACCACAGCCGTGATCGTGCCGAACGCCTTGCCGGTCGGGACGCTGCGTAAGGCCGCCGCCGCCAGCGCCGCTTCGGTTTCGTCCGGCGTCAGTTGCGTCGCCAGATCGAGGTCCGTCATGGGCAGGCCCAGCAGGCCATTGCGCACACAGCCGCCGACGAAGCGCACGCAGCCCGGATCGCCTGCCGCTTCAAGCGCCGCGAACACCGCGCGCGTTGCGGGCGCGCGCATGGAATCGGTGAGAGGCAGTCTGGTCATGCGCGTTGATCGCACATATGCGCAAAGCAATCCATGCCGGGCGTGAATGTCCGATTACAGAACGCGGATCACCTGCCCGCTCAGCGCATCGCCTTGCTGGGCGTAGCGGATCAGCAGGCGATTGGGATCGACTGGTCCCGGCATGACCAGGCCCTGCGCGCGCGCAAAACCCAGCGGCTCGAAAAAGTCGCGCGACCCGACCAGAAGCACGGCGCGCAGGCCCTTGACGAAGGCGGCTTCGACGGCGGTTTCGATCAGGCGACTGCCGATCTTGTGGCCGCGATAGGCGTCATCGACGACGATCGGCCCCAGAAAGGCGATGGGTGTGCGCGTCTCATCGGCAGCCTGCACGAAGATCGGCCACAGCCGCACCGAACCGATGACGCGCGCGCCGTCCTGCGCAACATAGCTGAGATCGGTCAGAGGCGTGGAATTTTCGCGCAGGCGCTCGGCGGTCTTGACGAAGCGGCCTGGACCGAAGGCGATATCGGTCAGACGCAAAACAGCGTCGGCCTGAGCGGCCTGTTCCAGCGTGATAACATAGTCAAGGACCGGTTGATCCAAGGCCGCAGTTTCCATGACCAGAGCATCCAGCGCCATAGCCGCGCTCCTGTTGATAAGTCGGGGCGCGCGGAATAGAGCCAATCGCCTGTCAGGTCAATGCGGAATGCGATCGCCGCGCCCGCACATTATGCAACCGGATATGTCATTTGCTCATAAAGGCCATGAAGGCGGCCTGGGCTTCGGGGCTGAAGAGGAGTTCGCGGAAGACCTCGCCCTCGGCGCGCACGACGCGCCACAGCGCCTCGCGGTCGCGCAGAAAGCCCTTGGTGCGGCGAACGGCGTTCGGCGGCAGGGCCGCGACGCACCGCGCCATCTCCGCCGTCGCAGCGTCCAGATCTTCGCGCGTCACAACGCGGTTGATCAGGCCCAGTTCACGCGCCGCCTCTGCGCCGATCACCTCGCCCAGCGCCATCCAGGCGAAGGCGCGCTGATGCCCAATGCGCTGCGGCAGCAGCAGGGTCGATCCGGCTTCCGGGACAAGGCCCAGCTTGAGGAACGGCAGGCTGAGCCGCGCGTCCTCGCTGGCCGCGACCAGATCGCAGTGCAGCAGCAGCGTCACGCCCACGCCAACGGCCTGCCCCTGTACGGCGGCGATCAGGGGCTTGTCGAAAAAGGTCAGGGCCTTCAGGAAGCGGAACACCGGCAGGTCTTCGAGATCGGCGGCGGCGCGCAATTCGGGCAGGCCTTGCGCGAAATCCATGATGTCATTACCAGCGCAGAAATCGTCGCCCGCCGCCGCGATGATCATGGCGCGCGTCGCGTCATCGGCCTGAGCCTTCGTCAGGGCGCCGGTCAGCTCCGCATACATGGTTTTGGTCAGGGCGTTCTTCTTGGCCGGGCGGTCCAGCCGCAGCGTCACCACGCCGTCGGCCTCAGTTATTGCAATCATGGCGTCCTCCGTTTACGTAAACGTAAACCACGGTCCGTCGAGCGACAAGCCCGCGCGCCACGCCCTCGCCATAAAACTTGCATAAGCCTATTGAAATTTCACTTTATGCGGGGCAAACCCGCATGGCGCTAACGAGTGATTACGGCGGACCAACCGCCGCTTTATCGACACACTTTCAGAGCAGGGAGACAAGCCCGCCATGACTTCGACTTCATTCACCGCTTTCGCGGAACGGCTGAAAACGCTGATCGCCGCCGTAGGCGCCGCCGCGTTGCTGGGCCTCGGCGCCCAGAGCGCCTACGCCGCCGATCAGGCTGCGCCCGCCGCGTTCAAGATAGACCCCAAGGTACACGCACAGTCCATGACCGACGCGCCCGGCCTGATCGCCTCGGCGCATATCAAGTGCGATCCGACCGACGCCTATCTGATGGGCCAGACCGACCTGGAAAAGGACGGCAAGAAGGTCAAGGGCTCGCTTTATGAAATCGCCTGCAAGACCGGCCCCGGTTTCCTGGCCACCGCCTTCTCGCCGACGGAGGCTTCGCAGGTCTTCACCTGTCTCATGGCGGAAGGCATGAAGGCCAAGCAGCCCAACGCCGCCACCTGCGTTCTGCCCGAAAACAAGCCTGCCTATAGCTGGCTGACGCCGGTTATGCAGCCCTACCTGCCCAATTGCGTCGTCAATAACGCCCGCATTATGGGCTCGACCCCGCCGGAATCCACCGAGCCGAAGGTCGATCGCTATGAAGTCGGCTGCGAAACCGGCGTCGGCGGCATTATCGACTATCCGCAACTCGGTTCGGATGCGCCGATCAACTTCCTGAGCTGCCTGGTGGGCGCCGACAAGGGATTCGCCTGTCAGTACACCTCCAACGAAGCGCTCATCGATTCTCTGAAGCCGGTGGCCGCCAAGGCCGACGCCGATTGTCAGGTCAATAATGTCCGCTTCGTTGGCGTCACCAAGGCTTCGGACGGCTTCTTCTATGAGTTCGGCTGCGCCAACAAGCCGGGCTTCATCGTCATGACCGGCAATGACAACAGCTTCAAACAGGCCGTGCCGTGCGCTCAGGCGGCCAGCCTCGGCGGTTGCAAGTTCACCGACGCCGGCGCTGCGCAGGCTGACATCAAGACGACCTATACCAATGCGCTCAAGGCCGCCGGCTATAGCTGCACCGTGCAGGACTATAACCTGATCGGCACCCAGCCTTCGACCAAGCGCGACTATGTCGAACTCAAGTGCCCGGAACAGCCGTGGGGTCTGGTCGGCTTCGTGCCGCAGCCGGACAGCCAGTCGTCCGCCCACGTTAAGGACTGCTTTATCGAGCAATCCTCGCGCGCCGACTGCACCTTCGTCACCGAAGACCAGCTCAAGGCGCAGCTTGACAAGCTGATCAAGGTCGCCGAGCCCGCTAAGGACTGCGACGTCAAGCAGGTCCGCTATATCGGCGAATCCGCCGAGACCGAGAACGCCCTGATCGCCGAGCTGGCCTGCGTCAACAAGCGCGGCTACATCGTCGTCGTGGCGCCCGACCGCAAGAGCCTCGACGCCACGCCGTGCAAGCTGACCAAGGCGCACGGTTTGGATCAGTCCTGCACAATTCCGGATAACGGCACCTACGCCGACTAATTGCGGACATAAGACTATGCGATGCCCGTGGAGCCCCCGCTCCACGGGCGTTTTTTTACGGAGTCCGCCCATGCGCCGCGTCTTTACCGGTTTTGCAATCGCCTTGTTGTTGAGCGGCTGCCACAAACCGGCGCCGAAGGATATGGCGGTGATCAATCTGCCTGCGCCGCCGCAGCCGGGACAGGTCGCGCTTTACGGCGCGCCAGACGGGATCAGCGTGCAGAGCCATTCCGGCGATTGCGGCAAGGCGGCCTGTTTTGCGTATGTGAAAGACAAATGGCGCCCCCTGGCGGCGGCGAACGCCAGCGCCCTGCCCTTGCTGACGCTCAATGGCGCGACCGGCGGCGCCTATGACGATCTTTTATGGCGCGCTTCCGGCGGCGGGCGCGCCGTGCTGCTGAACCGGGCGGCGGGCCGCGACGCTGCGAAACGCGGTCAGTTCGACGGTCTGCGCATCGGTTTGAAAAGCGGCGGCAAGGTCAGTTATCTGACAGTATTCAAGGCTTCCGACGCCGAGGTCGCCCTGTCCGGCGGCGGAGCCTGGCTGCTGGCGCGTCAGAAGGATGGGGCGAGCCTTTTGCTGGATCTGTTCGCCCTGCAAGGCCGCGCGGGCGTGACCTGCATCAAGGGCGTCGCTGTGGACGCCACGCCTTGGGCAGGGCCGCCCGAAACGGCGCTGTCGCCGGACGTCTTCTTGTCGCGCAACGTCTCAGCCGAAGCTCGCGTCACTGAAAAAGCGCGCATTGATCAGGCCTGCGCCGCAAAGTCTTAGTGACTTAAAGAGTCTCCATAAATCGGCAGGCCTCACCTTGCGACGGTCCGACGATTTCGTCGTCGCGCATGACGATCTTGCCGCGGATAATGGTCGCCTTAGGCCAGCCGGTGACCTCCAGACCGTCGAACGGCGTCCAGCCGGAGCGTGTGCGCATATCGGCGTGGCGCAGAACCCGCTTGTGTTTGAGGTCCACCAGGGTCACGTCGCCGTCATAACCCTCCGCCATGCGACCCTTATTGGCGACGCCGAAGACGCGCTGCGCGCCCGCCGAGGTCAGATCGACCAGCCGCTCCAGAGTCATGCGGCCCTGCGCGACGTGGTTGAGCATGACCGGCAACAGGGTCTGCACGCCCGGCATGCCCGACGGCGAGGCTGGATAGGGCCTGGCCTTTTCCTCCAGCGTATGCGGCGCGTGGTCCGAGCCCAGCACATCGGCGATGCCGCCGGTAATGCCGCGCCACAGGCCTTCGACATGATAGCGGTCGCGGATCGGCGGGTTCATCTGCGCCAGGCCTTTCAGCCGCTCATAGGCTTCGGGCGCTTCGAGCGTCAGGTGCTGCGGCGTAATCTCGACCGTGGCGACATCCTTGTGTTCTTTGAGGAATTCGATCTCCTCGCGCGTGGTGACGTGCAGGACGTGGATGCGTTTGCCCGCCTCGCGCGCCAGACGGACCAGACGCTGGGTCGATTGGATCGCCGATTGCGGGTCGCGCACGAAATCGTGGCTGGTCCAGTCGCCTTCGCGCGCCAGCGGGCGGCGTTCGGCCAGACGGAACTCGTCCTCGGAATGGAAGGTGGCGCGACGGCGCACGGCGCCCAGAACGGCGGCGACGCCCGCATCGTCGGCGATCAGCAGGGTGCCGGTCGAAGCGCCCATGAAGACCTTGACGCCGCAGCAGCCCGGCAGGCGCTCCAGATCGCCGAGGTGATGGATGTTCTCATGCGTGCCGCCGACATAGAAGGCGTGGTCGCAGTGCATGCGATGGCGCGCGCGCTTGAGCTTGTCATAAAAAGCGTCGTGATCCGTGGTGGTCGGGTTGGTGTTGGGCATTTCGAACACCGCCACGACGCCGCCCATCACCGCCGCCTGAGAGCCGGTTTCGAGGTCTTCCTTCCATTCCAGACCCGGTTCGCGGAAGTGGACCTGGGTGTCGATGACGCCCGGCATAGCCAGCAGGCCGCTGGCGTCGAAGATTTCCGCCGCCGAAGCCTGGGCCAGATCGCCAAAGGCCGCGAACTTGCCGTTCGCGATGCCGATATCGCCCTTTCCGCGCCCCGCATGGTTGATAATGTCGGCGTTGCGGATGATCAGATCAAATGTCTGGGCCATTGAGCGTCTCCTGGGGCGGCTGGTGCGTTTTTATGACCGCTTCATAGACCCTATCGACGGGCAAATCCAACATGTGACAGACGTTTTGCTTCAATTTCGGGTCAAGCAGACGAATCTGCTCCAGCGTCCGCTGGCCACGCACGATCAGCACGTTCGGCCCCGGCGGCGCTTCGGCTTCGCTGCTGGGGCCGAACAGACCGAATGTCGGGACGCCCGCCGCCGCCGCCAGATGCAGCCAGATCTCGTCGTTGCCGACAAAGAGCTGCGCCTGTCGCAGCGCGGCGTACACGGTCAGGGCGTCCACGTCATCGCGGGTTTCCAGCACCTGCGCGCGGGGCGTCGCCAGAGCCAGCGCCATCAGCGTGTCGCGCTCGGCCGCGTCGCCGACCACCAGCAGGCGATGGCCCGGAAACGGCCCGTCCTCGCGAGTCAACCGCGTCGCCAGCACCGCGAAACGCTCGGTCGGCCAGCGCCGTCCCAGCCAGCCCGCGCCGGGCGCCATGGCGATCAGCGGGCCGCCGCGCCCGCTGGCGTCCAGCAGGGTGCGCGCCCTCGCCGCACGGTTGGGCGACACGCTCAGGCGCGGCATGACCTTGGCGGGGTTCAGGGCCAGCCTGTCGCACAGTTGCGTGAGCGCCGAATCGGTGTCGTTGGGATTGAAGGTGAAGCGGATGCGCGCCTTCATCATGCGCGCGATCAGCGACGGCCCCAGATCGATGCACAGGCCCCAGTCGCGTCGCGACAATTCGCTCAGCGAACCCAGAGATTTCAGATTGAAGATGGCGCCGTCCAGGGCTTGTATCTCGGCGATCGAGTCGTCATCTTGGTACAGTTCGGCGACGGCGGGCGTGGTGGCCAGGGTGATGCGGGCCTGCGGCGCCTCGGCCTTCAGGCGCGCGATCGCGCCGCTTACGCTTACCGCGCGCGGCACATCGCAGAAGGCCAGGACGAGAATCGGAAAAGCCGTCATAGATCAGAGTTTAAACCAAAGCGTTTCATATCAAAATCATGCCTGTCGCCCTCCTTCCCTATCGCGCCCTGCTCAGCGTCTCCGGTCCCGACTGGGCCGCCTTTCTCAAGGGGCTTTGCACCGCTCATATCGACGATCTGGCCGCAGAGGTCAGCCGGGGTGGGCTTCATAAACTGCATTACGGGGCGTTTTTACGGCCACAGGGCAAGATGATCGCGGACTGCCTGCTGCACGCCGTCTCTGCTGACGAAATCTGGCTCGATGTTCCGCTTGATGCGCGCGATGAGCTGTTCGCCAAACTCAACATGTATAAGCTGCGCGCCAAGGTCGCCATCGCCAGGCGCGATGAGGCGGTCGTCGCGGCGATGAACGCCCTGCCGGATGGTTTATTTATGCACGATCCGCGCAGCCTGATCACGGGCGGCGTTTATGGTCGCGCCTATGGTGTAAAGGGGGGCGACAACGACTGGTCGGCCTTCCGCTATGCGCTCGGTCTGGCCGAAAGCGGCGCGGATTTCGGCGCTGACGAGCTTTACGCCATCGACGCCAATCTCGATGCGCTGAACGCCATCGACTTTCACAAGGGCTGCTATGTCGGCCAGGAACTGACCTCGCGCATGAAACGGCGCGGCCAGATCAAGAACCGCATTCTGCCGCTGCGCCATGAGGGCCGCCTCAACAAGGGGGCCGAAGTGCTTGTCGGCGAACGCAAAATCGGCGAAGTCCTGAGCGGTGGAGACGGCGCGTCGCTTGGCGTGATGCGGCTGGATCGTCTTGCCGACAATGCGACCTGCGAGGGCGCGAAGGTCGAGGTCGTGATCCCCGGCTGGCTGAAAGACCTGATCCCGGAGACAAATAATGGATGACAAGACACGCTGCCACTGGCCAGGGCAAGACCCGCTCTATGTCGCCTATCATGACGAGGAATGGGGCGTGCCCGAATACGATCCGCGCGCCCTGTGGGAAAAGCTGGTGCTGGATGGCTTTCAGGCCGGATTGTCGTGGATCACCATCCTGCGTAAGCGCGAGGCCTTGCGCGAAGCTTTCGCCGGATTCGATCCCGACAAGGTGGCGCGTTTCGATGACGCCGATATCGAGCGGCTGATGAACAATCCCGGCATTATCCGGTCGCGCGCCAAGATTGTCTCGGCCATCGACAGCGCCCGCATCACGCTGGATTTGCGCGAAAAAGGGATCCGTTTCACCGACCTGATCTGGCAGGCGCAGGACCATCAGCCGATCCACAACCATTTCGAGGACCGGACCGAGGTTCCTGCGGAAACGGCCACCTCGCACGAACTGGCCAAGCTTTTGAAATCGCATGGCTACAAGTTCTGCGGCCCGGTGATCGTATATGCCTTCATGCAGGCGGTCGGCATGGTCAACGACCATCTCGTCACCTGTTTCCGTCACGGCGAACTGATTGCCGCCGACGCGAAAGCGTCGTAAGGAGCGAATCCTCCCGCAGCGGGAGACAGTGCGGGGGCGCGTATGACCAATCTTCTGAATGTAATGTTCCTGCCCCTGCGGCGCTATGCCGAGTTTCACGGGCGGTCGCGGCGGCGCGAATACTGGCTGTGGGTGCTGTTCAAATTCCTGCTCGGCGCCTGTCTGGTGCTGCTGGCCGGCCTTATGGGGATCAGCGGCCATATTGGCGGCGTCGGCGTGGTGGCGCTTCTGCGCATGCTCATCTTCTTCGCCATCCTTATTCCCGACATCGCCGTATCGGTGCGGCGCATGCATGACATCAACCGCTCCGGCTGGTGGATCATGATGCCCGTCGCTGTCGGCGCCGGCGCCTCTGCGCTCTACCTGCTGGTCGCGGGCGGCAGCCTGAGCGCCGAAATCCAGACCCTGGTCGCTGTGTCGCAAACCAACGATCCCGAACTGTTTTTATCCGGCATGACCGCGCTGATCGTGCCGATGATCTGGGTGAGCGGCCCGATCCTGCTTGCCAAGATCGTCACGCTCGTGTTTCGGTGTACGCCCGGAACTTACAGCGACAATCGCTTCGGTCCCGATCCGAAGGCGTCGCATAAGGGGACGCCGCATCGAGAGGCGCCCGTCGCCTGAACGCATACGGAGGCTAAGGCATGTTCTCCAAACTGCTCACGCCCTTGACGAAATATGCAGACTTTAACGGACGCGCCGCGCGCGCCGAATTCTGGCCGTTTGTAGCCGCCATATACGCCCTCATCGCGCTTGTCCTGTTGGTCGCCTTCGCAGTGGGCGGCTTCAGTCTGGATGGCTTCCTCGCCGTCTATTTCCACATCAGCCCGTGGCTGAGCCTGTTCGTCCTGATCATCCTGCTGCCGCTGCTGGCGGTGACGACGCGCCGCCTGCACGATCTGGATCGCACCGGCTGGTGGCTGATTGCGCCCTATGTCGTCGGAGTCGCCGCCTATATTGTGGCCCTGATCGTCAATGCCGGTCCGATGATGGATATGCTGGCCAGCATGCGCGACGCCGCGCAACTGCATGGCGCCCCTTTGTCGCCCTCCGACATGATGACGCTGCAAAGGCCGGTCTTCCGCCTGCTGTTGCCCTGGGTGGTCGCGCCGTCTCTTCTGGCGCAGATCGCGCTTTACATCTATTGTGCGCGTCCGGGCGCGTCCGGCGACAACCGCTTCGGCGCCGCGCCCCGATAAGGGGAGGTTTTCATGTCCAACTGGCCGCTGATGTTCCAGCCGCTGGCGAAATACGCCATGTTTGAAGGCCGTTCGCGGCGTTCGGAATTCTGGTTGTGGGTGCTGTTCCGCTTTATTCTCAACGCCGTGCTTGGCTCCGTGGTCGGCAGCGTGGTGTTAAGCGGCCTGCCGATGATGCAAAGCCATCCGGAGATCTTTTTCGCCAACTATATGCGCGTCATGCCGATTTTTTCGCTGGTCGGTCTGGCCCTGCTGATACCGACCCTCGCCGTCGCGGTCCGCCGCCTGCACGATTCCAACCGCACCGGCTGGTGGCTGATCGCGCCCTACGCCGCCGCCATGGCCGGGGTCATCATCTTCTTCATCCTGTTCGGCGCGCAGATTTTTCATATCGCGCAACAGGGGCATGAGATGACCGATGCGGAAGGACTCGCCTTCGCAGGCGGCCTGTTCGGCACGCTGCTCCTGTGTTTACTGCCCGCCATTATCTGCGACATTGTTCTGCTGGTCTTCTTCCTGCTCGACGGCACAGCCGGGCCGAACCGTTTCGGTCCCGATCCCAAGGGCCGCGGCGTCACGCCTCAGACCGAAGTTTTCTGAACCTCAGTCTTATGAATGGCGTCCGCGCCGGAATCGAAGTAGCAGCGTAAGTTATGGCGGATTTCAGCATCGAACGAACCCTGAGCGGTCTGATCTGCGGCGTCGATGAAGCTGGACGCGGTCCGTGCGCCGGGCCGGTGAGCGTGGCCGCCGTCATTCTCGATCCTGAGCGCCTACCGGACGGCATTAACGATTCCAAGGCGCTGACCGAAGCGCGGCGCTTTGAGCTTGAGCCGCAGATCAAGGCGGCGGCAGTCGCCTGGTCGGTGATCTTCATGGATATTGACGAGATCGCGCGGCTGAACATTCTCGGCGCCACGATGGAAGGCATGAGGCTCGCGGTCGAGGCGCTCTATCCGTGCGCGCACCACGCGCTGATCGACGGCAACCGCTGCCCCAAACTGAATATTCCGGCCACCGCCGTGGTCAAGGGCGACGGTCTGTCCCTGTCCATCGCCGCCGCCTCCATCCTGGCCAAAGCGGCGCGCGACCGGCATATGATCGAGATGGACGCGCTTTATCCGCAGTATGGCTTTAAAAAGCACAAGGGCTATCAGTCGGAATTCCATCTGGAGGCGCTGCGCGTCCACGGCCCCTGCCCAATCCACCGCGCCGGCTGGTCGACCG